>JAPHSZ010000231.1 GCA_026196545.1 Gammaproteobacteria bacterium | reverse complement strand
TTGCTGGGTGTGCCGCCATAGATGTCAGTTAGAATTAATACATCCCGGTTTTGATCGAACTGGTCAATTTTTTTCTGTATGTCTTTTCTGACCTGGTCGACAGGGGCATCCATAGCTACTTCGACATAGGCCATGTTAACCGGCTTATCGTTAATAATGGACTCGGCGGTGTCCAGCAGGCTGCTGGCAATGCCTTGATGTGAAACTAATAGCAGGGCAACACTCATTGCAGTTCTCTATGTCTAACCGATACATTTTCATTAATTTCGCTAAAATCATCGCATAATTGTTGCGCGATAAAAACAGAACGATGCTGGCCGCCTGTGCAACCGATGGATACGGTGAGGTAGTAGCGGTTTTGTTGTTCAAATTTGGGTATCCATTGCTGCATAAATTTCCTGATGTGATCGAGCATGGCCTGGACTTCATCCTGCGATTGTAAAAAATCCGCCACGGCTTTATCCAGTCCGGTCAGGGGCCTTAGCTGCGGTTCCCAGTGTGGGTTGGGCAGACAGCGCACATCAAAAACGAAATCTGAATCGGTGGGTGTGCCGTGCTTGAAGCCAAAAGATTGAAACAGCAGCGAAAGTTTGGCGCCAGTGTCCTTGATAATTTGCTGTTTGATCTGGTCGCGTAACTGGTGAATATTGGTGTAGGTGGTGTCGATAAAAAGATCGGCTTCGGATGAGACCGCGCTCAATAAATTGCGCTCGACTTCGATCGCTTCAGATAGCGGCAGGCCTTTTGTAGTCAATGGGTGTTTTCTGCGCGTGTCACTGAAGCGTTTGATCAGCGTGCTCAGGTCTGCCTGCAAATAAACCACTTCCAGTTGAATATCTTTTTCACGCAGGGGTTTGATGATGTCATTAAACTTACGCAGGTCGTGTGATTCACTTCTTGCGTCAATGCCGACAGCGATATTGCTGTAGGGCTGCAGGCTTCGATTGGAAACACGTTCGACAAACTCAGGCAGCAGGCCGAGCGGTAGATTGTCAACGCAGTAGTAGTCTTCATCTTCAAGGGTGTGAAGTGCGACCGTTTTACCTGAGCCGGAAAGCCCACTGACGATAACAAATTTCATTGCTCTATAAGGTCTGGCCGGAGTTGATGGCTTTTTGCTGGATATCCATAAGCTCTTTGGTAGCATCATAGCCGTTATATCGCAGGATGTAATTGCGCACAGCCGCTTCCACCAGCACCGCGAGGTTACGACCGGGTGCAACCGGTAGCAGTACTTCGGGTATATCAACGCCCATTATATTACGCATTTGCCTGGCGCCTTCGAGCCGGTCAATCTTGGATAGCTCATCTTTGGACAGGCGCACCATGTGAATAATCAGGCG
Organism: Gammaproteobacteria bacterium; assembly: GCA_026196545.1. Classification (GTDB taxonomy): domain Bacteria; phylum Pseudomonadota; class Gammaproteobacteria; order SZUA-229; family SZUA-229; genus LH-M37. The sequence continues at coordinate 2,922 of JAPHSZ010000231.1, read as the reverse complement.
TAAATATTTATTTAGTTTTAGTGCATTGTCGCCGTACATTTCGCGAATGTTAAGCACACCAAGCCCGCGCACTTCTATAAAGTCCTTGAGTACGCTGGGGCTCCTGCCGTCGAGGATGTCGGGGCCAATGCGGGTCAGTTCGGGGGCGTCATCGGCAATCAGACGATGGCCCCTTGAGATGAGTTCGAGTGCCAGTTCGCTTTTACCAACGCTACTTTCACCGGTAATTAAAACGCCGGTGCCCAGCACTTCCATATACACACCATGGACGATCTGCTTGTCAGAGAATAGCTCGTGTAAATAATAGCGTGCGATATCGACGACTTCATTGCTGTCTGTTTTGCAGCTTAACAGTGGCACGTGTCCTTTATTGGCAAATTCAATTAATTTATCGGGAACGGGGATGCCATCTGCCATGATGATAGTGACGGTTTGTTCGGAAAAAATTTGCTGCAAAATATTGTTGCGAAAATCTTCATCGAGACTTTGCAGATAGTCGCATTCTGTTTTGCCAATGACCTGAATAATATTTTTATGAATCAGGTTCAGGTGGCCAATCAAAGTAGCGTGTTCACTGACTTTGACTTCATGAATAGGGCGTTTAGGGTCCTCTTCTCCGGCAACCCATTTCAGCTCAATCTTGCTGGAAAGATTGATGATAATGGATTCGGCAGAGAACAGTTGGGTCATGTTTTTATGATGCCTGCGAGGTTATATTCCAGCTGGTCAGGCGTTGATGAAGTTCTTTATCATTATTGGCCGAACGCAGGTTCTGGCAAAAATTTTCATCGTTAAACATAGATGCCAGTTCGGCCAGAATATTGAGGTGTTCATCCGTATAGTGTTCTGGCACCATCAGGGCAAATAGCAGGTCAGTGGGTTGATGATCGGGGCTGTCGAAATCAATGCCATTTTTTGTGCGAATAAAAACACCGATAGCATGATCACATAAATTCGTTCTCGCGTGGGGCAGGGCGATACCGTGCCCCAGCGAAGTTGAGCCCAGTTTTTCTCTCTCGGTTAGAAGCTGGAATATCTCAAGCGATTCATTTGTTCCAGCCTGTCTGGCGAGCAGGTCAGCCAGTAATTCGAGGGCTCTTTTTTTACTGACAGTGTCTGCATTGCAGACGACTGAGTCAGGGCTGACAAGATCTTTCAGGTTCATTAGTCTATCGGTGCTTCAACAGGTTTGTGGTGGAGGTGGTTTTTGATTTTTTCCTTGTGCTTTTTGACCTGACGGTCAAGTTTGTCCACCAGTGCATCAATAGAGGCGTACATGTCATCACCATGGGCTTCGGCAAAAATGTCATGGCCGCTCATATGGACGGTGGCTTCCGCTTTTTGTGTGTTTTTTTCAACACTGAGAATGACGTGAGTGTTGCTGACTTTATCGAAATGACGTTCGAGTTTTTCCATCTTCTCATTAACGTAGCTACGTAGTGAATCTGTAATTTCAACGTGGTGACCGGTCAGATTTAATTGCATAGGAATACTCCTGTAGGGTTAAGCGAGACGTTTTCTCTCATTTGAGGGAGGAATCATCATGGATTCCCTGTATTTTGCCACAGTTCGACGTGCAACATTAATACCTTCTTTAACAAGAAAGGCAGAAATCTTGTTGTCGCTCATGGGCTTTTGTGGGTTCTCGTTCTCAATCAGTTTTTTCATCATGGCGCGAATTGCTGTGGCCGAGCACTCGCCGCCATCGGATGTGCCAACACTACTTGAGAAAAAGAACTTAAATTCAAATACACCACGGGGTGTATGCATGTATTTATGGGTGGTAACGCGTGAAATGGTCGATTCGTGCATCTCCAGCTCTTCGGCGATGTCACGCAATATCATCGGTTTCATGCCTTCTTCACCGTATTCCAGGAACAGGCGCTGGCGGTCGACGATGGCCTTGCCGACGCGCATCAGGGTCTCATTCCGGCTTTGCAGGCTTTTGATGAACCAGCGAGCTTCCTGCAGGCTATCCTTTAGCTGTGAATTATTGTTACCGCGACCTGAGGCCTTCAGGTGGTCAGCGTAGATCTGGTTAACCCTGATTTTTGGTGAAGTCTCCGGGTTAAGTTCAACCCGCCAGTGACCATTAACCTTGCGAACATAAATGTCAGGCGCAATATAATGCGTGGTATCTCTGCTGATGATGGAGCCCGGCTTGGGGTTGAGTGTTTGAATGAAGCTGATCAGCGTGTGCAGTTCTTCCTCGTTACGATGGGTTTTACGTTGCAGCCTTGCGTAATCGTGGCTGCCAATCAGGTCGAGATAATTTTCGATCAGCATTTTGACATCAGCCAGTTCTTTGGTGTCGGGGTTGAATTGTTCCAGCTGTAGTAGCAGGCACTCGCGCAGGTCGCGGGCACCAACGCCCAGCGGGTCAAAACGCTGGATACGGTGCAGCATGGCCTCGACTTCATCGAGTTCGATGTCCAGTTCGTCGATCAGACTCTGATGAATTTCTTCAATACTTTCAGTGAGGTAACCATCATCATTAATGGCATCGATTATGGTGGTGCCGATGAGTAAATCAGTTTCGCTGGTGGGGCTGTTTTGCAGTTGCCAGAGCAGATGTTCCTGCAGGCTTTCATCGCCAATAGACTGGTTTTCCAGATAGTCGTTACCACCATCACTGCTTGAGCTGGTGCTGGAGGTATTGCTGGTTGTGATGTCGTAGATGTCACCCCAGTCGGTATCGACGGCCAGTTCATCGGGAATATCCTGGTTTTTTTCCATGTCTATCTGGGCGTCGGCGGCCGAAATCTCGGTGTCAGTCGCTGCTTGTGATTCGCCTGAATCGGTAGTGGAGTCGCCGGATGCGCTATCTTCTTCCAGTTCCAGCATGGGGTTTTCTTCCAGTGCCTGCTGGATCTCGGACTGTAATTCGAGTGTTGACAGCTGCAACAGGCGTATGGCCTGCTG
>JAPHSZ010000004.1 GCA_026196545.1 Gammaproteobacteria bacterium | reverse complement strand
GTTTTCACGCAAAGCCTGATGACACATCTATTTTAGTTTCTGAAGGTGCGCCTTAAACCGGAGGTTCGCCTGAGGCGGATCGAGGATTTAAGGCCCACCGTTAATATTAAAGATAGACGGGTCATCCAGCTATGCTGGAAAACAAGGCACCAACAAAGAGTTTGGGCCAAAAGACATTTTTGAGATAGCTTCTAATATTTATTTGGACGTGGGAGCGGCTTTACACCCGCGATTTATAGGATGTCTTATTTATAGCGGCTGGAAGGCCGCTCCCACAGTCCAATATTAACGTTTACAAAAGCAAAAGTCTTTTTTTAAGGAAATGAGTATTCTAATCACTGCCCCATTTTTCAAGGTACTCCCCGCAAAGCTCCTCCACTGTGGGGATGTACTCTTCTTTGGGGATTGACAGCAGGGTATAGTTGAGAAAGTTCTCCCAGTTGATGTTGCCGCTGAAGATGTTGCCGGCCCAGCTGCCGCAACCGAGCGTATCCGTTGTCGGCAGGCCGGTATTCCATCCCCCGCTGTTGGCATGGGCGTGGGGCATATTGCAGACAATTCGCCCCACATTGGCCCGCAGGGCAAGCTTGACCCGCCGCTCATCATCTCTTCCGATCTCATCGATATCATTCATCGCCGCCACTGTGCGTGAAACTACTTCAGCACTGGCAATGGCTTTATCACGATTGTCGTTGGCCAGTTCCCTGGCTTCAATCGCGCTATCGGCATTCTGCTTCACGGTACTGGTCATCTCTTCCATGGAAGAGGCGGTCTCTTCCAGCGAAGAAGCCTGCTCTTCGGTGCGTTGCGACAGGCTGAGATTGCCCTGCGCGATCTGGTCTGATGCACTGCTGATATTGGTCACCGAGTCCTGGACCTCGGTCACGACCCGGCGCAGGTTGGCATCCATCAGTTTCATCGCCGATAGCAACTGACCTATCTCATCATTGGTTTTCAACTCAATTTCCAGGCCAAGCTTACCGTCTGCCACCTGCTTCGATACCTCGATCGCCTTATCCAGGCCACGCGATATCGATGAAGCCAGCCTGATTACACTGCCAACGATGACAATACCGCCAAGCAGCATTGCGGTTATCAGTATAGTACTGACACTATTATTAACCTGTACCTGAAAAGCTTCATTCTTCGCTTTCAACTCATCGACCAGCACTTCAACACGCTCAAAAGCCGGCTCGGTGGCGTGAACGGCATCCCTGAACAATGCGGTATCGACCCTGACCTCTTTCATACCTTCGACCAGCGCGTTGAAGGAACTGTGGTAACTATTCATATTTTGAGTTATTTGCCTTTTCGCTGCAGCCGGAATATTCGACTCTGCCAGCAGGGCTTCGAACTCGGCCTTGCGATCTGCCATGCGACCGATATATTTATCGGCTTCACGTGCCAGGTAATCCTTCTCATGGCGACGCATCATCAGCATTTTCACCGCCAGCTTGTCGTTATCATACTTTTTCAATGTATCTTCGACATCATGAACCGATTTGCGCAAACTGCCGAGTAGGCCCACCTTTTCATTAAGACCAACTTTAGTTTGAGCATCGACCATCATCTGGAAGCCTTTTTCATACTCGTGTGAAAGGTTAGTCAATCGCATGACAGCGTCATGCCCTTCATCAGATTTGATGTGTTCCTGCATATCCTTGAGCAGAGAATAAAGACCAGCCATAGTCACAGCATGCTCTTCTGCATATTTGGCATCTTTGCGCAACAAAAAATCCTTTTCATTCCGGCGCGCTTCCAGAATAGCGATTTTGGCACCTGCTTCGGCAATCTGAATACTAATATTACGCTCGGCTTCAGCAGCGGCTTCGGTGCGCAAACTCGCGGCATATAGATAAACCAGACCAAATATGACAAAGACCAGAACAACCATTGTGCCCAGCCCATAAAGTTTTTGTTTTATTGTTAAGTTAAACACGAATGATTCTCCTTTGTGTTTGATATCGTCAATACTCCAGCATTGAATTAATTAACGCCAATATGAGGTAAAAACTGTTTTTTAAGCAAATTATTATTTACTAATAATTTTGGGGTATTCTAACAACAAAATTTTAGAAAGCATCCATTTTTAGCTACTAAACGAATAAAATAAAACTTATTCCTGATAAACGGCACTACAGCTCTTTACTGAACTCTGCATATCAAATTCGCTCCTGACAAACTGCACAGACGCCATTCTAATTCGCCCCACAGGCTAGCTAACAGGAAAGATTTTTGGCATGGTATAAAAAAACAGGGAACAAACATGGCAGGCTGCGACTGCGACATAGAAATAAAAAATCAGGAAGAAAGCAGAGTTCTAATCACACTGCTTTGTATTAATGCCTTCATGTTTTTTGTTGAGACAACGCTGGGTATTATCAGCGAATCAACCGCACTAATCGCGGACTCACTCGACATGCTGGCCGATGCAACAGTTTATGGCATTGGTTTATACGCGGTAGGAAAACCACCATTACTAAAAATAAAAGCAGCACACACAAGCGGTGTTTTCCAGATTGTTCTCGGTGCCTCTGTATGCATAGAAGTTATACGACGTTTAATCTGGGGCAGTGAACCGGAATCATTGTTTATCATCTGCACCGGCGGCATGGCACTTATTGCAAACATCCTGTGCCTTCGGCTGATATCAAAACACAGACACGGCGGTGTTCACATGCGCGCCAGCTGGATCTTCTCAAAAAATGATGTCATCGCCAATCTGGGCGTTATTATCAGCGGCATCCTTGTCTATGTTTTAGATTCAAGATTCCCTGACCTGATCATTGGCATGATCATCGCTGTTATCGTTATTCGTGGTGGCCTGCATATTATTCAAACTGCACGTGATGAGAAAACCACCTGATCCATTTTATCAGACAAGATCTAACCTGTTGATTAACCTAAATATCCACATTAATACCTGTGCTATTGAAATAAAACTCACCGCTATAATGCGCGCCATTACTACATTAAGCTTACAATGATCGGCCTATTACGCCCTGTGACATCGTTGGAAGGCCTTATCCTTGAATTGAATTAAACACCTAAGAATGAAAAACCAGCGCATTTATCTACCCTCTTCCCCGCTAAAGCTAGTGCCAGCTATTCTGGCATTTATGTTATCGGGCTGTTTTGAGCCGCCACAGGAAGCACTTCGAATTGCCAGCAGCCCATGGCCCGGCTATGAACCGCTTTATCTGGCGCGCGACCTTGGCTACCTGGACAACCAGAATGTTAATTTATTTGAGCTGCCGTCTTCTGATATCACAATGGAATCATTTCGTAATCGTTCCACTGACCTGGCAACGCTGACGCTGGATGAAACGCTGGAATTATTACACGATGGCACAAAGCTAAGAATTTTACTGGCACTGGATATTTCTCACGGCGGGGATGCCGTTCTGGTCAGTCCAGAAATAAAACAGCTGGCTGATCTGAAAGGAAAACGAATTGCCATCGTCAACATTCCACTGGGCATCTATATGCTAAACAGGCTACTGGACAAAGCCGGGCTGGAGCGCAATCAGGTCACCGTTTTTCCAATGTCTGAGTCAAAACAGGAAAAGTTCTATCTGGATGGCAAGGCAGATGCGGTGATTACCTTTGAGCCGGTAAAAACCAGACTTAAGGACGCCGGGGCACACGTTATCTTTGACAGCTCAATGATACCCAATGAAATTTTTGATTTATTGCTGGTGCACGAAGATGTCTACCTGAAACGTAAAACTGAAATATGTGATATAGCACGCGGCTGGTTTAAAACACTCAGGTATATGGACGAACATACAGACGATGCAGCAGCACGAATCACCAGGCGCCTGGGCGTAGACATCGATAGTTATGCCGGCATGATGGATGGCATCAGACAACCGGACCAGGAAGATAACTTCCAGCTTCTGTCTGGCAACACACCCGGGATTTTTAAATCAGCAGGCAGGCTGCAAAAAATCATGCTGACTGAAAAACAACTCAATCACGCCGTGAACATAAGTGATGCCATCGATGGCAGCTTTGCCAGCTGTTACACAAAATGAAGATTAATATCACCTTTTTGATTCCATTTCTGTTGATCATATCTACAACGATTGCCAGCATCGCGGTATATATAAAACACGATCAGCAAGCCAATAAAACCATACGCAAAGATGCGCTGTCGCGTATGAAACTTGACATCACCCGTTTACAGAACATCCTGTACAACCTGTTAACTGAGCGCGCTAACAATATTGAAGAAGCCAGGCTAAACCTTTCGGTGACCGCCATGGACCAGTCTATAAAGAGCCTGCTGCTAATCGACGATGGCCATAAAATTATTATGTCAAACCG
>JAPHSZ010000215.1 GCA_026196545.1 Gammaproteobacteria bacterium | reverse complement strand
TAAGGCTCAGGCGAATGTTGAGCGCGTACTCAAGCTCGAAGAAGAGCGCTTTGCTGAGACCCTGGATCAGGGCATGCGTATTCTTGAAGAGGCGATTGGCAAGCTCGACGGCAAGACCATTCCCGGCGAGACTGCATTCAAGCTTTATGACACCTATGGCTTCCCGATTGATCTGACTGCAGACATTGCGCGTGAGCGTGATTTGCTGGTTGATCACGCCGGCTTTGAAGTGGCGATGGATGAGCAGCGTGATCGTGCACGCACCGCCAGCCAGTTTGGTGTGGATTATAACCGTGATATTGAAGTCAAAACCGAAACCGATTTTACAGGATATGCTCACGTAGATGGTGCCTGTAATATCAAAGAGTTATTTGTAGATTCTAATCCAGTTTCTTCTATAGATGCAGGGCAAAAAGCGATTGTCATTCTTGATCAATCGCCATTTTATGCTGAGTCTGGTGGTCAGGTCGGTGATGTTGGTGTGCTGACAACCGATTCCGCCAGCTTTGCTGTGCAGGATACCCAGAAGCAGGGCAATAGCATTCTGCACATCGGTAAGCTTGAGTCCGGCAGTTTGTCTGTCAGCGATACTGTGCAGGCTTCGATTGATAAAGATAACCGCGATGCGATTCGCCGTAACCACTCGGCGACACACCTGATGCATGCTGCATTGCGCGAAGTACTGGGTGATCACGTACAGCAGAAAGGTTCATTATGTGATGCTGAGCGCCTGCGTTTTGACTTCTCACATTTTGAACCAGTTAAGCCCGCTGAATTGCGCCAGATTGAACGCAGGGTTAATCAGCAGATTCGGCATAATTCAGAAGCCAATGTGAATGAAATGCCGATTGAAGAGGCAAAAAAATCCGGTGCCATGGCCTTGTTTGGTGAGAAATATGCCGATGTCGTGCGCGTGGTCTCCATGGGCGATAAAATTGATGGTCGTTTCTCAACAGAATTATGTGGTGGCACACACGTCAATCGCATGGGTGATATTGGTTTCTTCAAGATCACCGCGGAGAGCGGTATTGCTTCGGGTGTGCGCCGTATAGAAGCAGTAACCGGTGCCGGTGCGCTGGCGTGGGCTGAAGAGCAGGAGGCGCAACTCGATGCGATTGCAGAACAGCTCAAAACCAGTCGTGATGAGGTTGGTAGCAAGGTTGAGCAGATGGCCACTCGGGTTCGCGAGCAGGAAAAGCAACTGGCCCAGTTGAAGGCTAAACTGGCCTCTCAGGCGGGCAGCGATCTTACATCGCAGGCTGAAGATATCAATGGTGTGAAAATACTGGCGGTCCAGCTGGAAGGTGCAGACAGTAAAACGCTACGCGATACCATGGATCAACTGAAAAACAAGCTTGGCTCATCGGCCATTGTGCTGGCCAGTGAAGAAGGCGGCAAGGTGCGCCTGATTGCGGGTGTCAGCAAAGGCTTGACCAATACCATCAAGGCAGGCGATCTGGTCAATGTAGCCGCCGCTGAAGTCGGTGGCAAAGGCGGTGGACGTCCTGATATGGCGCAGGCTGGCGGGGATAAGCCGGAGAATATTCCCCAGGCGTTAGCTTCTGCAAAGGCCTGGTTACAAACAAATTTATAGTGGCCTGTTGTCTTTATAATTGCCCACTTATATACTCACGTTCCTTAATTAAACCCAGTAGCATTGAACCTTAGATGGCACTAATCGTACAAAAATACGGCGGCACCTCAGTTGGCACTATCGAGAAAATCGGTAAGGTTGCCGATAAAGTCTGTGCCCTGGCTAAATCGGGTGATCAGGTCGTTGTTGCGGTTTCTGCGATGAGTGGTGAAACAAATCGCCTGATTGCACTGGCGCATGAAATAAGCAACAAGCCTCATTCCCGTGAAATGGATGTGATTATTTCAACAGGTGAGCAGGTTACAATTGCGCTATTGACCATGGCATTGCTTGATAGAGGTTGTGAGGCGCGTTCTTATACCGGCTCACAAATCAAAATGCTGACCGACAGTTCGCATGGCAAGGCCCGAATTCGTGAAGTACAGGGTGATACCATGCGTGATGATCTTGATGCTGGTCGAGTGGTTGTGGTTGCCGGATTTCAGGGTGTTGATGAACGCGGCAATATTACAACCCTGGGCCGTGGCGGTTCAGATACGACCGCTGTAGCCATAGCCGCTGCACTAAAGGCGGATGAATGCCAGATTTATACGGATGTGGATGGGGTTTATACGACCGATCCACGGGTTGAGCCCAAGGCTCGAAAACTTGATCATATTACTTTTGAGGAAATGCTGGAAATGGCCAGTCTGGGTTCGAAAGTGCTGCAAATTCGTTCCGTTGAATTTGCAGGCAAATATAATGTCCCATTAAGAGTGTTATCTTCTTTTGAAGAGGGAAGTGGCACCTTGATAGCGCTGGAGGAGGATGATGTGGAGCAAGCGTTAATTTCAGGTATTGCATTTAATCGTGATGAAGCCCAGCTGACTATGGCTGGTGTGCCAGATCAGCCTGGTGTGGCATCGAAAATATTGGGCCCGATAGCGGATGCCAATATTGAGATCGACATGATTGTCCAAAATATCGGTGCTGATGGCAGTACCGACTTTACCTTCACAGTGCATCGTAATGATTATGAGACAGTCCATAATTTACTCAGAAAAACTTCAGTAGAACTGGGTGCAAAAGAAGTCATCGGTGATGATAAAATTGTTAAAATCTCACTGGTAGGAGTGGGCATGCGTTCACATGCTGGAATTGCTAATACCATGTTCCGGACTTTGGCGGAAGAAGGTATTAATATTCGCATGATCTCGACATCCGAAATAAAAGTTTCTGTAGTCGTAGATGAAAAATATTTAGAATTAGGAGTTCGTAGTCTGCATGAAGCTTTTGGCCTTGATAAGGATGGGCATCTGAGCAGCCTGGCAGGATAGCAATTAGAGACCGGTACGTTGCCCCAACGTATCAAGCAGGTTATTTTGGGGGCAAAGCGGGCTATTAAAGAAAACGTTCGCACTGTTTTCAAGTGGTTGGCTTTTTAAACACACAACATGGAGATTAGGAAATGTTGATATTGACAAGACGCGTTGGTGAAACGCTAATGATTGGTGATGATGTAACAGTAACCGTATTAGGTGTTAAAGGTAATCAGGTTCGTATAGGAATCAATGCACCTAAAGATGTCTCAGTGCATCGTGAAGAAATTTACGAGCGAATTAAAGCTGAGCAGGCTGGCGGTAACATTGGTAATGATGATAATAAGGGAAATTTAGCCTAATAAGGGCTTTACCCGATAACCGAACACAGGTATCCTTCGCACGGTTGAAAAAAACCGGCAGAAGATGCTTGGGTTCGGTTTTTCATTTAGACGTTATTTGTCTAAATAATCATAATTTTTTAAGAATTGGAGAGCTGGCCGAGTGGCTGAAGGCGCTCCCCTGCTAAGGGAGTATGGGGTTTAGAGCCTCATCGAGGGTTCGAATCCCTCGCTCTCCGCCATATTCATTTGAAATGAAGTTGCCATTTCAGAATATGATGAATAAATGCTGTTTTCCAGCATTATTCGTTGACGCGGGATAGCGAAACCCCGATAATTCGCGCTCTGCATAATTATGCGCCTGTAGCTCAGCTGGATAGAGTACTCGGCTACGAACCGAGCGGTCGGAGGTTCGAATCCTTCCAGGCGCGCCATATTAAACATAGGCTTACGTTAACGCGTAGGCCTTTTGTTTTTCTAATGTTGCAAAATCATGGTGTTATTTCAATACATGATGCTGCCTTATCAAATATTAATTATCCTGTTGTAGAGCGAATTTTATGTATTGCTTGCCATGCTAATCATGTTTTTTCTTATATAAGTTGTTTTTTTAATTAGTTATTTATAATTTAATAAATAATTATAAATAATAATAAGTTATGCTTGTGGTTACTATAGATTTGACTTTAGTTATATATAAAATACAAGGTAGCTATGATACCTGTGGTATATAAATAAACCTGTAGGATTACATTTTTAATCAAATTAATATAATATCCTGCATAATGATTGTGTAATTACAACAATAAACAATAAATAATAATAATAACAGTTCTCACTAACGATACCGCTAAAGGTCAAATATGCGAGCAAAGATCATTGTTTACATTTTCTTTATGCTTACCGCTTTATTAACTAGCATAGAATCAAAAGCAGAATATGGTGATGTTGTGCTGAATACGTATGCGGAAGCGTCTGGCATGAAACCCGTCATTTTCCCCCACTGGTTCCATCGTATTCGATTTACCTGCAAGGTCTGTCACAGTGACCTCGGTTTTAAGATGAAGGCGGGTGCTAATAACATCAAAATGATGGAAATTATGGAAGGTCAGTACTGCGGTAATTGCCATAAT
>JAPHSZ010000150.1 GCA_026196545.1 Gammaproteobacteria bacterium | reverse complement strand
AGGCCGAGTCGGGCGAGCTGGCCACTGGCAGCGGTGATCGCGGTTGGTGTTGCCAGTGATAAAGCGCAGGGGCAGGTGACTACCAGCGTGGCGACGGTGATCGCGACCCAGTGTTCGGGGTCGACCTGGTACCAGTACATCGCAACACCACTGGCGAGCAGTAAAATAATGCTAACGAATTTTGATGCCAGTCGGTCGGCCATTTTGGCGATCGCCGGTTTCCGGTTTTGTGCTTCGTCGAGCAGGCGCTGGATAGAGGCGAGCACGGTGTCGTCGCCAATCTTGTCGACCTGGATGACCAGCGGGCTTTCGGTGTTGGTGCTGCCGCCGATGACCTCATGGCTAATGGTTTTAGTCACCGGCAGGCTTTCGCCAGTGATCAGTGATTCGTTAATACCGGAGGTGCCCTCGACGATGGTGCCATCGGCGGGGATGTTTTCACCGGGGCGTACCAGCACGAAATCACCGATGCTGAGTTCGACGACAGAAACATTGATTTGCTGCTGTTGGTCGAAATGGCCGTTATCATCAAGCGCCAGTTTGGTGGCAATCGCCGGTTGCAGATTGAGCAGGGCTTCGGTGGCCTCGGCAGTGCGCTTGCGGGCATTGGATTCGAAGTAACGCGCCGACAGCAAAAAGAAAGTGAACATCGCGACCGAATCAAAATAGACTTCGCCGCTGCCCTGAGTGGTGTGCATGACGCTGGCGCTGAAGGCAATACCGATGCCCAGTGCCACAGGCACATCCATACCAACGCGTTTGTTTTTCAGGTCTCGAAGTGCAGCGGTAAAAAATGGCCGCGAGGCAAACAGCAGCAGTGGCACGGTGATGGCCATGCTGATCCAGCGGAACATTTGATTGAAACCTTCCTCGATGCCCCACCAGTCGCCGGTATACATGGCGACAGCCAGAATCATGATCTGCATGCCTAAAATGGCGGCGATGCCGATACGGCGTAATTGCTGTTTTTTCTCCTTTTCGATCACATATTGCTGCTGATCGGGGTTATATGGGTGGGCCAGGTAACCGATACGGGTGATGGATTCAAGGATTTCGCTGAGGCTGATTTTGTTGTTGTCCCAACGAACTCGTGCGCGGTTGTTGGAGTAATTGATGTTGGCGCTGATGATGCCGGGCAGGGCATTCAGGTGTTGCTCATTGAGCCAGATACAGGCGGCGCAGACGATGCCTTCAAGAATTAGCGATATCTCTCTAACTTGTTGATTTTCGTTGATTTTATCTTCTGAGATAAACTGTTTCTGCACCTGCGGGTTGTCATAGGCCCTGAGCTGTTGCAGGAATTCAGGCACGATTTCTTCGGCCTTCTGTGAAGGTTCAGTCCTGAATTTGTAGAAATCCTCCATGCCACTATTGACAATCGACTGGGCGACAGCCTGGCAGCCATAACAGCACATGGGTTCATCTTTTCCGTTGATTTTGACCTGGATATCGAGCTGCTCTGGCACCGGTAGTCCACAGTGAAAACAGTTTTTTGGGGTGGTGTTATTTTTTATTAGACTGAATTTATTTTTCACTTTAAGGTTCTAAAAATGTCTAAAGGGTGCTTTAATTGCGTTAGGGAGATGCGCTCAGAAGTGTAGTTTATAATGAAGCGCATAAATACAATATGGTATGGACGCATAAAAAGGCTCTTTAGCTGAAAATAAGTGGAAAATATGCCCGACACAAATAAGCCACAGTTAGTCACATTTGATCGACTCAAAGTATCTTGTGGTCAGTGTAATTTGAATGAACTCTGTTTTCCTCATGGTATGGATCATGAGGATATGTGCAAGCTCGATTCCGTGGTTGAGCAGAGAAAACCCCTGCAGAAGAATGATCATCTATACCGTGAGAGTGATTCTGCGCACGCCATCTATGCGGTGCGTTCTGGTAGTGTTAAAACCCTGGTTGAGAGTCCAAACGGTGATGAGCAGATCGTTGGTTTTCATCTGCCGGGTGAGTTACTGGGGCTGGATGGCTTTATGGATAGTGCACATACCTGTACAGCCATTGCGCTGGAAACAACCAGCGTGTGTGCCATACCGATGGCCAAGCTGGAAAATCTCTGTAACTCGCTTCCCAGTCTGCAGCATCAAATGTGGCGCATTATGGGCAAGGAGGTCACGGAGGAACATAAGATGCTGTTGATGCTGGGCAAAATGAGTGCTGAGGAGAAGATTGCAACTTTCCTTCTGAGTATTTCACGTCGAATGGGTGAGCGTCACTGGAAAACCACCGAATTTGTTCTGAGCATGCCACGCCAGGATATTGCAAACTACCTGGGGCTGGCGGTAGAGACCGTGAGTCGTTTGTTTGCGCAGTATCAGGACGCAGGTATCATCAAGGTTGATCGGCGTCGTATCAGGATTCTTCTGCTTCAGCGGTTAAAGGAAATCGTTGGTGAGAACGATGAGCTTAAAACAAAAAATGGCCTTGAGACCTAGATAACTTTCGAATAGCGTTTCTGAAGCAGGTCTTTTTTCAGGTAACGGTCAAATTCCATACTGATAATACGAGCCAGCAGGCGGCCTGAAGGTGTTACTTCAATGTGTTGTTTGTCCATGATAATCAGGCCATCCTCGACCATCCTGTTCAGGGCTGGTAATGCCGAAGCGAAGTACTTTTTAAAATCAAAGCCCCATCTTTCTTCAATCGCCTTTATGTTCAGTTGGTTGTTGCACATTAGTTGATTGATTATTTCACGTCGTAAAATATCGTCTGCTTCCAGTTCTATGCCTCTGAAAACGGGGATTTTTCCCTGCTCGATTGAGGCTTTATAATCTTCAACGGTTCTGACATTTTGAGAATAATTGTCACCGATACGGCTGATGGCGGTAATGCCCATGGCAACGGTGTCACAGTCAGCGTGGGTTGAGTAACCCTGAAAATTTCGATGCAGGGTGCCCTGTTGTTGGGCTTTGGTTAAATCATCGGTTTGTTTGGCAAAGTGATCCATGCCGATATAGGCGTAGCCCGCCTGCTGTAATTTTTCGATGGTCATCTGCAGGATCTGTAATTTTTCTTCAGCTTTGGGCAGGTCTTCATCGTTGATGCGGCGCTGGGGTTTGAACATCTCCGGCATGTGGGCATAGTTGTAGACAGCCAGGCGATCAGGGCTGGCCTCGATGGTCGACTGGATGGTTTTTTCAAAGCTTGCCAGTGTTTGTTTGGGCAGGCCGTACATTAAATCGATATTGATGGAATGGAAGTCATTTTTTCTGGCGGCTTCGATAACTTTAACAATCTGTTCTTTGGTATGAACCCGGTTAACGGCTTCCTGTACATCGGGATCAAAGTCCTGCACGCCAAAACTGATGCGATTGAAGCCAACGCTGCGTAAAAAGGCAATGCGTTCTTCATCAACGGTGCGGGGGTCTACTTCAATGCCAAATTCACCATCATCGCCTTCGGGGATAGTAAAGTGCTGTCTCATGCAGTCAAAAATATCGCCAATCGTTTCGTTATCAAGGAAGGTGGGGGTGCCACCGCCCCAGTGTATCTGGACAACGGGGCGTGTCTTATCGAACAGTTTACCCTGCAGGGCAATTTCTTTTTTTAGCAGCTCAACATAAGCGGGCGCCTTGTCCTTATCTTTGGTGACAATTTTGCTGCAGCCACAGTAATAGCAGATGGTATCGCAAAAAGGGATATGCAGATAAAGCGAAAGCGGTGTGGGTATGGGGTCGTCGTTACTGTTATCTGCCCACTCGTAGTAATCTTCCGGCCCGTAATCGGTATTGAACTGTACGGCTGTTGGATAGGAGGTATAACGAGGACCGGAACAATCATAACGGCTGATTAGGTCTTTATCGAAAATAACTTGATTGTTCATGCAGTACCCTGAGTTTAAATTTAGTTAGTATACGTTGGCTTTTTTTTTTGATTGTGACATGTGTCAAGTCGGGATGATGTTGATTTAACACTATTTTTGTGGGTGTTTAAGTGAGTTGTGCTAATGTAATTTGATGTTTGTCAGGATTTATAGTTCAATCGAGCAGACGTACAAAAAATGTTGAGGTGGGATTATAATCGGATGTAATAAATCCGAATTTTTATACGGTTATCTATAGATTAGTTTTTTTAGATTGCGTATAATTTCGCCCGCTTCTAATATACAACAATTAATAAGTTCTCAGGAACCTGGAAGGATGCATCCATGAATGATGAAACCTATAACTACGCAGTAGTCAGAAAATTCGCCGTTATGGCAGTGATCTGGGGTATTGTGGGTATGGCTGTTGGTGTCCTAATAGCCTCTCAAATGGCCTGGCCGGCGATGAACTTTGACACGCCCTGGCTGACTTTTGGTCGTTTACGTCCTTTACATACGAATGCAGTTGTTTTCGCCTTTGGTGGCTCTGCTTTGTTTGCTACCTCTTATTATGTGGTGCAGCGAACCTGTCATGTGCGCCTGTTTGCGCCTAAACTGGCGGAGTTCACTTTCTGGGGGTGGATGCTTGTTATTCTTCTGGCCGCGATCACGCTGCCAATGGGTATCACTTCATCAAAAGAATACGCCGAGCTGGAATGGCCAATCGATCTGCTTATTACCGTGGTCTGGGTCGCTTATGCGGTTGTCTTTTTTGGTACCATCGCGACGCGTAAGGTCAAACATATCTACGTGGCGAACTGGTTCTTTGGTTCATTTATTCTGACGGTTGCGGTATTGCACATTGTAAATAGTGCCGCAGTGCCGGTTTCACTGTTCAAATCCTATTCTGCTTATGCCGGTGTGCAGGATGCCATGATCCAGTGGTGGTATGGCCACAACGCGGTAGGTTTCTTCCTGACAGCGGGCTTCCTCGGCATCATGTATTACTTCCTGCCCAAACAGGCAGAGCGTCCGGTTTATTCTTATCGCCTGTCAGTTGTGCATTTCTGGGCTCTGGCGTTTACCTATATCTGGGCTGGTCCTCATCACCTGCACTACACAGCTTTGCCTGACTGGACTCAGTCGCTGGGCATGGTGTTCTCCCTGATTCTGCTGGCACCTTCATGGGGCGGCATGATTAACGGTATGATGACGTTGTCGGGTGCGTGGGACAAGCTGCGTACTGATCCAATTCTCAAATTTATGATCGTATCAATTTCCTTCTACGGTATGTCTACCTTTGAAGGCCCGATGATGGCCATCAAGACCGTGAATGCGTTGTCGCATTACACAGACTGGACGGTTGGTCACGTGCACTCAGGTGCGCTGGGCTGGGTGGCATTCATTAGTATTGGTGCGCTTTACTTCCTGTTGCCGCGCCTGTTTGGTACAGAGATGTACAGCAAGAAACTGATCGAAATGCATTTCTGGATCGCAACAATCGGTATCGTGCTTTATATCACTTCGATGTGGATTTCGGGTGTGATGCAGGGCTTGATGTGGCGTGCAGTCAATGCTGATGGCACGTTAACTTACAGTTTTGTTGAAAGTGTACAGTCCATGCACCCATTCTATGTGGTTCGCTTCCTGGGTGGTGTGATGTTCCTGACAGGTATGGTGATTATGGCTTACAACATGTTTAAAACCATTGCTAACCGTCAGCCGGTTGTAGCAACTATTCCAGCACCTGCTGAAGCTCATTAGGAGAATTGATATGACCTTACAGGAAAAAGTAGAAACCAAAGTTGGTGTTCTGATTGTGCTTTCAATAGTTGTTGTTTTATGGGGCGGACTGGCACAGATTGTTCCACTGTTCTTCCAGAAATCAACAACCGAACCGGTTGAAGGTTTAAAACCCTATACCGCT
>JAPHSZ010000154.1 GCA_026196545.1 Gammaproteobacteria bacterium | reverse complement strand
GGTGACCACGATACGGCCTGCACAGGCGAGCATGAGTTCACAGGCCTTGCTGAAATTGTCGTTGATGCGTGATTTTAAAGCTTCGACGGCGGCCAGCTCGGTGTCGATGACGGCGAGGCCCAGCTGTCTGAAATTGGCATTTTCTAAATCGGTTGTTGGCATGATGTTCTAGTCGTTAAGTGGTTGTAATAAGGGCAAAAATCGCATTATCAAGCCGGCGTTAATGTTATTTAATAACCGTGAAATATAGCAGGATCTGATAGGCGCAAAAGGCGGACAGCAGTATGCTGCCTTCAATCCGGTTGATGCGTCCGGCCCCCCTGAATCCATAGGCCATGATAAACAGTGTGATGGTCAGGGTAAAGACTATGGGTATATCGCGTTCCATGATGCCCTCGACCAGTGGTGCCGGAGCCAGCAGACCGGGTATCGCCAGCACGCCCAGTGTGTTGAACAGGTTTGAACAGACAATATTGCCGATAGCGATATCGTGCTCATTCTTTAGTGCGCCAGCGATGGTGGCGGCCAGTTCGGGCAGGCTGGTGCCGATGGCGATAATGGTCAGGCCGATGAGCAGCTCGCTCACGCCCATCGCGGTGGCGATATTGACCGCGCCCCAGACCAGTAGTTTGGAGCTGGCGATGAGCAGGAACAGGCCACCGACCAGCCAGAAAATGGCTTTGGGCATTGGGATGCCGGTGGGGATTTCGTCTTCGAATTCGTCTTCCAGTACATCATGATTACGCTCGATGAGCGCCTGGTGGGTGATCCACCACATGACTAGAATTAGTGCGCCAAATAGCAGCAGGCCATCGGTGAATGATAATACGCCGTCGATCAACAGAACCAGTGCCAGCAACATGGCGACGATGAGCAGGGGCAGCTCTTTTTTCAGAATGCGTGAATGCACGTTGAGCGGCATGATTAAAGCCGCTGTGCCCAGCACCAGCGCAATATTAGCGATGTTTGAGCCAATGGCGTTACCAATGGCCATGGCCGGGCTGCCATCGATAGAAGCAAAGCTGGCAACCATCATTTCGGGTGCGGAGGTGCCAAAGCCGACGATGGTCAGGCCGATAATCAATGGTGAGATGTTTATATTTCTGGCGACAGCGGCCGCACCGAAAATAAAACGGTCGGCGCTCCAGATCAATAGTGCAAAACCGGCAATGATGGCAAGGCTATCAATAAAGAGGCTGTCAGCTGGCATAGTGTGTTCTATTTTTTGTGGGCGGTGAAGATTACGCTAAAGTGTGAAACAAAGACAGATTATTAAGTCGTGCCATTATAAGTGAACTAACCGTCGTTGTTGAATGCCCCGATGCAATCAGGTGCATAAACAGGTGCATGAACAGGCCCAAACGCATACAATACGCGCCAGAATTCAAAAAATAAGAAGACGGCATCGTACAAGGATATCAACTTGAGTGAAACCCTGATAAAAATTCGTGGACTGAAGTTCAGTCGAGGTGACCGCGTCATCTTCGAAAACGTGGATATGGATATACCGCGCACGGGGATTACCGCCATTATGGGGCCCAGCGGTACCGGTAAGACTACCCTGCTGAAACTGATCGGCGGCCAGTTGACACCGGATGCCGGTATCATCGAAGTCGATGGCCAGGATGTGCATAAGCTGAGAACCCGGGATCTGTACGCCCTGCGCAAGCGTATGGGTATGCTGTTCCAGAGCGGTGCGCTGCTGACTGACCTTTCGGTATTCGATAACGTGGCCTACCCGATACGTGAGCACACCAGACTCAGCGAGGTGATGGTGCGCCAGCTGGTGCTGCTGAAACTGAATGCCGTGGGCCTGCGCGGGGCGGTAGATTTGATGCCTTCAGAGCTGTCCGGCGGCATGGCGCGACGGGTGGCGATGGCCCGGGCTATTGCACTCGACCCGATGATGATCATGTACGATGAGCCGTTCACCGGCCAGGACCCGATTTCCATGGGCGTGCTGGTGCAGTTGATCAAGAGCCTGAATGATGCGCTGAAGATCTGCAGCATCGTAGTCTCGCACGATGTGTTTGAGACCATGTCGATTGCAGATTATGTCTATATCATTTCTGCCGGCACCGTGGTTGAGCATGGCTCTCCGGAAGACATGCATAACAGTCAGTCAGAATGGACCAGGCAGTTCATTGATGGTCTGGCCGATGGCCCGGTGCCGTTCCATTTTGATGCGCCGCCCCTGCTGGATGACCTGTTTGCGGCATCGGGGAGGCGACGTGGTTAATCATCTGTTAGACCGCATACAGGGGCTGGGACGTAGCACCATGAACAGTGCGGCGCGTCTGGGCCGTGCCAATGTGTTTTTGATGTCGGTATTTGCGGGGTTGAGCGGGATGCTGGTGCGTCCGGGCCTGCTGATCAAGCAGCTTTTTTCGGTGGGTGTGCAGACACTGATCATTATTCTGGTAGCGGGTTTGTTCGTGGGCATGGTGATGGCGCTGCAGGCCTATTACGCACTGGTGGATTTCGGTGCTGAAGATTCGGTCAGTGTCATGGTGGTTTTGTCATTGCTGCGTGAACTTGGGCCGGTGATCACGGCCTTATTATTCGCCGGTCGTGCCGGTTCAGCCCTGACTGCCGAGATTGGTTTGATGAAAGCCACCGAGCAGCTTTCCGGTATGGAAATGATGGCGGTGAACCCGATAGAACGCGTGGTCGCACCGCGTTTTCTGGCAGGTATAGTTTCAATGCCGATGCTGGCGGCGATATTCAGCGCCGTGGGTGTGCTGGGTGGCTATCTGGTGGCGGTCGAATTACTGGGGCTGGATTCCGGCGCGTTCTGGTCACAGGCCCAGGCCAAAGTGGAATTATATGAAGACCTGGGCAACGGTATGATCAAGAGCCTGGTATTTGGTTTTGTCGTCGCCTGGATTGCGGTGTTTGAAGGTTACGACTGTATCCCGACTTCGGAAGGGCTGGGGCAGGCGACGACCCGCACGGTGGTTTACAGTTCGCTGGCGATTCTGGCACTGGATTTTGTACTGACTGCGCTGATGTTCGGCAAATAAGAGCATGGGAATTGTGGAGATATTTTTATGAAGAATACACGTACACTGGAACTACTGGTTGGGCTGTTTGTGGCGGCGGGGCTGGCGGCACTGTTTATGCTGGCGATGTCGGTGAGCAATCTGGCGAGTTATGGCGGTGATGACGGTTATGTCATTAAGGCCCGCTTTGATAATATTGGTGGCCTGAAAGTGCGTTCACCGGTGGCGGCCAGTGGCGTGCGTATTGGCCGGGTTACGGATATACAATACGACCTGGAAGGATTCGAGGCGCTGGTCAGCATGTCAATTGACCCGCAGTACAATGTTTTTCCGATTGATAGCTCAGCCAGCATCCTGACCTCAGGGTTGCTGGGTGAACAATATATCGGTATAGAGCCGGGTGCAGAAGAAGAATTTCTGGTTGAAGGCTCAGAAATTGATATTACCCAATCAGCGCTGGTGCTGGAACAAATCATCGGTCAGTTCCTCTATAGTAAGGCAGATGAGTAATTCCTCTTAAATTGAAGGAGAGAGCGAATGATTAAATTACAGTTTAAACAAATACTAAATATACTGGCTGTTTTCATGCTTCTGATGAGCGCTGTGGTTGCCTCGGCTGAAATCGAATCACCGGTCGATATGCTCAAGCGTACTTCAGATGATGTCATCAAGGAGCTGAAGGAAAAGCGTGAAGCGATTGATGCCGACCCCAGCATTGTTTACCAGATTGTTAATGATTACATTATCCCGCATCTGGATGATGTCACCCTGGCCAAGCTGGCTTTGGGTAAAAACTGGAGGAAGGCCAGCAACGATCAGAAGATTGAATTCGTCGATCAGTTCCGTACCCTGCTGGTTCGCACTTACAGCAAATCGTTGCAGGAATTTAGTGATCAGAAAATTAATTTCTTTCCTGTAAATATTAAGGCGGGTGAGGAAAAAGTCACTGTTAAATCTGAAGTGCTGCAATCGGGTGGGCCCACCATCCCGGTGGACTACCGTTTACGACTCAAAGATGATGAATGGAAAGTTTACGATATCAAGATTGATGGCGTTAGCCTGGTGACCAATTACCGCGGCACTTTTGCACAGGAAATGCGTAAGGGTGGCATGAAAGCCGTGCTGAAAATGTTGCAGGAGAAAAATGCCAAAGTCGCTGAGAAGCCAGTTACACCAGAAACGGCGAACAGTGACGCGGATAAACAGAATTCCTGATATGACTGCATCACCGTTAGACGCTAAATTATCCATGGTTGATGAAGGCATCAATATCAGCGGTGTGCTGAATTTTGAAACTGTGCCGGTGTTGATGAAGCAGGCCGAGCAACTATTGGTAAAACAGGATGAAGTCAATGTTGACCTCGCAGAAGTGACAGACAGCAATAGCGCGGGCCTGGCTTTATTGTTAGAAATGGTTCGTGTCACCAAATCACAAAATAAAACAATTAATTTTAAAAATCTACCGGAACAAATTTCTATCGTTGCCAGTGCTTACGGTATTGATGGTGAACTTGGATCTTTTTTGAATGAATAAATTATTAATACAGGGCGGCTCAACGCTCAACGGCCAGGTCAGAATTTCTGGCGCTAAAAATGCTGTACTGCCGATCCTGGCGGGCACGCTGTTGTGCGAAGGCACCGCCATCGTTGAAAATGTACCGCATCTGCACGATGTTACCACCACGGTTGAATTGCTGGGCGCGATGGGGGTGCACGTTGTTATTGATGAGAAGCTCAGCATCGAAGTTGATAGCTCGACTATCGAAAGCTGTGTTGCACCTTATGAATTAGTCAAAACCATGCGTTCATCGATTCTGGTGCTGGGGCCTCTGCTGGCACGTTTTGGTCATGCAGAAGTTTCATTGCCTGGCGGTTGTGCGATTGGTTCGCGCCCGGTTAATCTGCACATCAAAGGCTTGCAGGATATGGGCGCGGAGATTGAAGTTAAAAACGGCTTTATCCACGCGAAGTGTGAACGCTTAAAAGGCGCTCGGCTGGTGCTGGATATGGTGACAGTAACCGGTACCGAAAACTTGATGATGGCGGCGACACTGGCTGACGGCACCACCATTATTGAAAATGCCGCACGTGAGCCCGAAGTGGTCGACCTGGCGAACTTCCTGATCGCGATGGGCGCAAAAATTGAAGGTGCCGGCACCGACAAGATCACCATTGAAGGGGTAGAAAAGCTGCAGGGTACCCGCTACCGGGTATTGCCCGATCGTATCGAGACCGGCACCTATCTGGTGGCTGCAGCTATTACCGGCGGCAAGATCATGGTGAAGGATACTGATCCTGAATTAATCGATTCGGTGATTGATAAGCTGCGCGAAGCCGGTGCTGATATCGAAGTCGGCGAAGACTGGATTTCGCTGGATATGCACGCTAAACGCCCGAAAGCCGTCAATATCCGCACCGCGCCTTACCCGGCATTCCCGACCGATATGCAGGCACAGTTTGTTGCCTTAAATTCGATTGCAGAGGGTACGGCGACTGTTGTTGAAACAGTATTTGAAAATCGTTTTATGCACGTGCAGGAACTGCAACGTATGGGTGCAGACATTGAGCTTGAAGGCAATACCGCGATTATCCGCGGCGTGGAAAAATTAACCGGTGCGCCGGTCATGGCGACTGACCTGCGTGCTTCGGCAAGTTTGATTATGGCGGGCCTGGTAGCTGAAGGTGAGACCGATGTGCAGCGCATTTATCACATCGATCGTGGCTACGAAATTATCGAAGAAAAATTGTCCCTGTTAGGTGCGGATATTCAGAGAATACCTGTTTAAATAAATTATTATGATTACAATTGCTTTATCCAAAGGCCGCATTTACAAAGAAACCCTTCCGTTACTGGAAGCGGCTAACATTATTCCTGTAGAAGACCCTGAAAAAAGTCGCAAGCTGATTCTTGATACCAATCAGGAAGACGTTAATCTGGTGATTATTCGTGCCACCGATGTACCGACTTATGTGCAGTTCGGTGCCGCCGATATCGGTGTTGCTGGTAAAGATGTTTTGTTGGAACATGGCGCCGAAGGTTTATACGAGCCAGTTGATTTAAAAATCGCCAAATGTAAATTAATGACCGCTGGTCTGGCCGATGCTGATCTAGAAACACTGGGGCAAAACGGTCGTTTGCGTGTGGCGACAAAATTCACCAATGTCGCCAAACGTTTTTTTGAATCGCGTGGTGAACAGGTTGAAGTGATCAAGCTTTATGGCTCAATGGAACTGGGGCCAATTGTCGGACTGGCTGATCTGATTGTTGATGTGGTTGATACCGGCAATACATTAAAGGCGAATGGCCTGAAACCGATAGATCATATTGCCGATGTCAGTTCGCGCCTTGTCGTCAACAAGGCAGCGATGAAAATGAAGCACGAAAAAATCAGAGGCATCATTGAAAAAATTAAAGCAGCGGTAGAGAAGAATGCCTGAGATTCGCCAGCTTAAAACCAGCGATGAAAACTTCTGGCAGCAACTTGATGCTGTTTTGGCATGGGAGCAGTCTACGGATAGCGGTGTGGTCAGTGTGGTGAATAATATTCTCGCTGATGTTAAAAAACGTGGTGATGCGGCGCTGCTCGAATACACGCAAAAGTTTGATCGGGTTGAGGTAACAACAGCGGCTCAGCTTGAGTTGAGTAAAGAAGATTTACAAAAGGCGCTGGATAGCATTAATCCTGAGCATCGCGAAGCGTTGGAGTTGGCCGCCAAACGTGTGCGCGCTTATGCGCAGCACCAGAAAATGGAATCCTGGTCGTACACCGAAGCAGACGGCACCGTGCTGGGCCAGAAAATTACGCCAATGGACAGGGCCGGTCTGTACGTGCCCGGAGGCAAGGCGGCCTACCCGTCATCCGTGTTGATGAATGCGATTCCCGCCAAGGTGGCCGAAGTTCCCGAACTGATCATGGTGGTACCAACACCGGGTGGTGAGACCAACGACCTGGTTCTGGCCGCCGCCGCCATTTCAGGCGTTGACCGGGTCTTCACCGTTGGCGGCGCACAGGCGGTAGCTGCGCTGGCTTACGGCACAGCAACCATTCCCAAAGTCGATATTATTACCGGCCCCGGCAACAGCTACGTCGCCACCGCCAAGCGCATGGTCTACGGTGTCGTCGGTATCGACATGATTGCCGGGCCTTCAGAAATCCTGGTGGTCTGTGATGGCAAAACCGATCCCGACTGGATCGCCATGGATCTGTTTTCACAGGCCGAGCACGATGAAGAAGCACAATCGATTCTGGTTAGCCCGGATGCCGATTTTCTCGACGCGGTAAAAGCCAGCATCGAAAAGTTATTACTGGAAATGCCACGTAAGGAAATTATTGAAACTTCACTAAAAAATCGCGCCGCTTTTGTTCTTGCAGAGAACATGGAAGAAGCCATTAAAGTGGCTAACCACATCGCGCCCGAACATCTTGAATTGTCCATGGATGATGCCGAGCAGTGGGCACAAAAAATCCGCCATGCTGGCGCGATCTTCATGGGTCGTTATACCGCCGAGGCGCTGGGTGATTACTGCGCAGGTCCAAATCACGTGTTGCCGACTTCCGGTACCGCACGTTTTTCATCACCGCTGGGGGTTTATGATTTCCAGAAACGTTCCAGTTTGATTGGGTGTTCAGCACAGGGTGCGTCTGATCTTGGGCAATGTGCTGCGACTTTGGCTCATGGTGAGGGTCTGGTGGCGCATGCGCGGTCGGCTGAGTATCGGATTAAAAAATAAGGCCTATTTCAATTTCTTCTTCTTGGCCGCTTCCGTATTCTTGGTTTTATCGCTAAAAATAAACTTGCCGGCCAGCACACATCCTTTCATGCCCGGATCACATTTTCTGTTCTCAACTTTCTGACATTTTCCACTAGCCTCGTGAGGACAACCCCAGCCACCACTCATGTTTTTTCACCTGCTGTTCGTTATTGTGTATAGGTTAACAGACAATTTATTCTGTGAACAAAAAAAGACCCGCGTGCGCGGGTCAAAAACTCTAGGAGAGTCAGGAGTTGTTTAGTGTTTAACGCTAATGCGTCTTGCCTGTGCCACTTCCTGTTTGGGAATCGTAATCTTCAGCACACCGTGTTCTGAGTGGGCTTCGATTTTGTCGGCATTGGCGGTTTCCGGTAGTGTAAAGCGGCGGTAGAATATGCCGTACTGGCGTTCAACGCGGCGGAAGTTTTCCTTTTCAGTTTTCTCTTCGGTTTTACGTTCGCCTTTTACGGTCAGCACGCCATTTTCCATTGAAACTTCAATATCATCGGGTTTTACACCGGGAATATCGGCGAGCAGTTTGAAACTGTTTTCATCTTCTGTAATGTCAACGGACGGTGTCCAGTTGGCAGTGGCAACATTGGCATCGTCTTCGCTGCCGTAACTGGAAGCCGGGCTATTCAGCTCGCGACTGAGCTGGTCAAAAATGCTCCATGGGTTGTGTCTTACTAAGCTCATATCGTTTACCTCTTTTCGGTTGTTCGTTGCTTGTGATTACTATTTAGGGATGTTTTTTTTGATTACAAGTCATGAAAATAATTTTTTTTGTATGGCCGGGTTTGGTACCATCCGGGTTCAAATTTAATGACTTAAGAGCAATGGCTGTGACTGACAAACTACTGGACTGGATTCGCCCCGAGATTCGTGAGCTGAGTGCTTATCATGTGGCCGATGCCAGTGGCCTGACCAAGCTGGATGCGATGGAGAATCCGTACACGCTGGATGAGCTGACCGGGCACTGGCCGGAGGTGCTGGCGGCAGCGGAGATCAATCGTTATCCCGATCCGTCAGCGGCGGTGTTGCGTGACAAGCTGGCACAGGTGATGGGCGTGCCCGAAGGCATGGCGACGGTGCTGGGTAATGGTTCGGATGAGCTGATCCAGATGCTGGCGATGGTGGTCAGTGGCAGGGACCGTTGCATCATGTCGTTTGATCCCGGTTTTGTGATGTACCGCATGATCGCCGAGTTTGTCGGCATGGACTACGTTGGCGTGCCGCTGGATGAGGACTTTAATATTGATATGGCCGTAACACGGGCGGCAATTGAGCAGCATCGGCCGGCGATTATTTTTATCGCCTACCCGAATAACCCGACGGCCAATTTATTCAGTGCCGCCGATATTGAAGCCATTTTGCAGATGGCGCCGGGGCTGGTTGTGGTGGATGAGGCTTATCATCCGTTCGCGCAGGATAGTTTTATGCCAAAGCTGGTTGATTATGAGCAACTGCTGGTGATGCGCACGGTGTCAAAAATGGGGCTGGCGGGTTTGCGCCTGGGCATGCTGGCCGGTGCGCCTGCGCTCATTCAGGAAGTGGATAAGGTGCGCCTGCCGTATAACATTAATGTGCTGACCCAGCAGGCGGCGTGTGCAGCGCTGGAGCAGGTGTTTGTGCTGGATGAGCAGGCGGCTTTGATCAGGAATGAGCGCGAAGCCATGTTAAAGGCGCTGGCGGCGCTGGCGGCGGTGGAGGTATTTCCGAGCCGGGCCAACTTTATCCTGTTCAGGCTGATCGGCCATGATGCGGGCAAGGTGTTTGCGTCGATTCGTGAACAGGGTGTGTTGATCAAAAACATGAATGCCCAGACGGGGGCATTGAAAAACTGTTTGCGTGTTACCGTGGGCAGGCCGGAAGAAAATACAGCGTTTATTACGGCGCTAGAAAAAGCATTAGGAGCGGCATAATTCGCACCTACATAGTTTTTGGGTATTAGCTCTTTTCAGGCCCGACCATCGGGCGTTGCCCCAGAATTGCCTCCAGCTTGAAGTTTTCGCGTTGGCGCAGTCCTTCGATAATAAATGTATCACCCGGTTGACCAGCCGCGACAATGTTGAGGATGTCCTGCGCCGTTTCGATGGGTAGCCCATTAAGGTGGGTAATAATGTCGCCTGGTTTCAGGCCTGCCTGGTCACCAGGACCATATTCATCCACTTCGGTCAGCAGGATGCCGTTAATATCCCTGAAGCCCAGCTTGTATATGATGCTGGGTGTTAATGCCTGCCCGCCCACACCCAGCCAGCCGCGCACGACATAGCCGTGTTCGATGATCTGTTTTAGAACGCCGATGGCCAGATCGATGGGAATGGCAAAGCCAATGCCGTTGAAGCTGCCGGTTTCGGAAAATATCAGGGAGTTAATGCCGATAATTTCGCCCCTGCTGTTGATCAGTGCGCCACCGGAGTTGCCGGGATTAATGGCAGCATCGGTCTGCAGGAAATTTTCATAGGTGTTGGCACTGACCTGGGTGCGCCCTGTGGCGCTGATGATGCCCTGGGTGACGGTCTGGCCTATTTTAAAGGGGTATCCGATGGTCAATGCGATATCACCAATCTTGACGGTGTTCATGTCTGCAATGCTGGCCTGGGGCAGATTGTCGAGGTCAATTTTTAAAATGGCCAGATCGGTTTCCGGGTCTTCACCGACCAGGCTGGCAATGGTCTTTCTGCCATCGTTCAAGGAGACCTGAATGCTTTCAGCGCCCTTGACGACGTGGTAGTTGGTGGTGATATAGCCACGGGCATCGAGAATAACGCCGGAGCCTGAGCTGATACTGGTCTTCGGGCTGGGGATATGTGGTGAATCCTGCCCCAGTAATTTTCTCAGTATGAGTTCGTTTGCGCTTAGTACGGGTAGTTTTATCAATCTTGCGACCTGAATGCTCACCACCGTGGGTGCCGTGCGTTCAACCGCCTGAGAAAATCCGGTGTAGGTTTGCCGGGGTTCAGGTTTCGGAGTTTGGCCTTGAAAAGAGAGCTGGATATAACCCTGAAAAAACAAAAACAGCAGGCTTAGAAAAAGTCCCACGAGACCCCAGTTGAGAAAGTAGCTGAAAAGAGCAGTTTTGTTTTTCATTTGTTATTTTGTAACTAATTGTTTTTGTTGTGTTTGTTATAAAAAACTTGGCTAAAAGTGCAACATAAGATAAGCTACCGCGGCTTTGTAAAGGGTCGGCCTCAATTTTAGACGCTTTGCATGTTCCGATTGTATGCCACTTTTGAGTTGATTCAATGCATGATGACGACAAAAAACATGGCAATAGTCTAATAGTCTAATTTAATAATGCGGAGATTTGTAAATGTCTACCGATACTGTAGATAAGGGTAAACGCCGATTTCTGGTCGCCTCCACCTCGGTTGTAGGTGCTGTGGGTGCCGGTTTTGTTGCTGTCCCTTTCGTCGCCTCCTGGATGCCCAGTGAGCGAGCCAAAAATGCGGGTGCTCCTGTAGAAGCTGATATTAGCCGTCTGGAAGAAGGGCGCATGATGACGGTTGAATGGCAGAGCAAACCAGTCTGGATTGTTCGTCGCTCTGAAAAAACACTGGCTGATCTTGAGCAAAACAATGACAGCCTGCGTGATCCAGCTTCAGATAATACTGATCAGCAGCCCGAATATGCTAAAAACCAGCATCGTTCCATTAAAGAGGATGTACTGGTGCTGGTGGGTATCTGTACCCACCTTGGTTGTTCGCCAACTTTCCGTCCGGACATTGCACCGGCTGACCTGGGTGAAAACTGGCTGGGTGGTTTCTTCTGTCCCTGTCACAGTTCCAGGTTTGATATGGCGGGTCGTGTATTCCAGGGTGTGCCTGCACCGACTAATCTGGCCGTACCGCCGCATTATTATGTGAGTGAAAATGTCATTCTCGTGGGTCAAGATGGGGAGGCTGCATAATGAGTAATCTACTAGGTTGGATTGATGATCGTTTCCCATTGAGCAAAATGTGGAATGAGCATCTGGCTGAATACTACGCGCCAAAAAACTTTAACTTCTGGTACTTCTTTGGTTCATTGGCGCTGCTG
>JAPHSZ010000085.1 GCA_026196545.1 Gammaproteobacteria bacterium | reverse complement strand
GCCCCCTTTATCAAGGTTGAGGCGACCAAGTTCACCGAAGTGGGGTATGTAGGCCGCGAAGTTGACTCGATTGTGCGCGATCTGGTCGATATGTCTGTTAAAATGGCGCGTGAGCGCGAAGTGAAAAATGTAAAGCACCTGGCAGAAGAGGCGGCCGAAGAGCGCATTCTTGATGCCCTGTTGCCGCCCGCCCGCAATGAGTTTGGCGAACCGGAAGCACAGGAATCGGGCACTCGGCAGAAATTCCGGGAAAAACTGCGTGCCGGCGAGCTGGACGACAAGGAAATTGAAGTTGAAGTTTCGGCCTCGCCCGTGGGTGTGGAAATCGTGGCGCCGCCGGGCATGGAGGAAATGACCAATCAGCTACAGGGCGTGTTTCAGAACATGACCAGTGAGCGCAAGAAAACCCAGAAAATGCGCATAGAGCAGGCCCGAAAAGTCCTGCTGGATGAAGAAGCGGGCAAGCTGCTGAAGGAAGAAGAGATCAAGGCGAATGCGGTAGAAAATGCCGAGCAGAATGGTATTGTTTTTCTCGATGAGTTAGACAAGGTGGCAAAACGTGCTGATTCGGGCAGCGGCGGTGATGTTTCACGTGAGGGGGTGCAGCGCGACCTGCTGCCACTGGTTGAAGGCTGCACCGTGAGCACCAAATACGGCATGGTCAAAACCGACCACATCCTGTTTATTGCCTCGGGTGCTTTCCACCTGTCCAAGCCGTCTGATCTTATTCCTGAATTGCAGGGCCGTTTGCCAATCCGTGTTGAACTGGACGCCCTGAATGCGGAAGATTTTCAGCGAATACTGACCGAACCGGACGCGGCATTGACCGTACAATACAAGGCGCTGATGGATACCGAAGGCGTGGAGCTGGAATTCACCGATGATGGCATAAAGCGCATTGCTGAAATCGCCTCCAGCGTGAATGAAAAGTCAGAAAATATCGGCGCACGTCGATTGCACACGGTAATGGAAAGATTGCTGGATGAAATTTCCTACGACGCACCGGACAAGTCGGGTACAAAAGTCAGCATCGATGAAGCCTATGTAAATAACAGTCTGGGCGAACTGGCTGAAGATGAAGATCTCAGCCGTTATATTCTTTAAAGATCACGAGCGAGTAGTTACTATGGCAAAACCAACCGATATTAGCCTGCATCAAAAAAGCCGGATTCTTGAGCTGACTTATGATGATGGTAAAAAATTTGAATTACCCTGTGAATATTTAAGGGTGTACTCACCTTCCGCGGAAGTGACCGGTCACGGGCCGGGTCAGGAAATCCTGCAGCTAAATAAGGAAGAGGTGAATATTACCGGCATTGAGCCACAGGGCAACTATGCGGTGAAGCTGGTCTTTGATGATGAACACGATACCGGTCTTTATACATGGGAATATTTGTACGAGCTGGGTTCTAATTATGAGGCCAAATGGCAGGATTATTTAGACCGCCTGAAACAGGCTGGTCATGAACGCAAAGCTTAAGTAAAAAATAGAAGAGAAAATAATGTCGGGCAATAAAACACATTTTGGTTTCAAGCAGGTTGATGCCGATAAAAAAGAAAGTCTGGTCGCAGAAGTGTTTAGTTCGGTTGCCGGTAAATACGACATCATGAATGACGTTATGTCATTTGGTATTCACCGCATCTGGAAAAAAATAGCGATGGCGCACACCGGCCTGAAAAAAGGCATGCGCGCGCTGGATATTGCCGGCGGCACCGGTGATCTTACCATCCAAATGTCAAAACAGGTGGGCGCAACCGGGGAAGTGATTATTTCCGATATCAATCCGGACATGCTCGAGCAGGGCCGCCGTCGCCTGATAGATAAGGGCATCGCCGGTAACGTAAAGTTCAAGGTGGCCAATGCAGAAGAACTGCCGTTTGATGATAATGCGTTTGACTGCGTCACCATCGCTTTTGGATTACGCAACGTAACGAATAAAGATAAAGCACTGGAAGAAATGTACCGCGTGCTGAAACCCGGAGGTCGCCTGCTGGTGCTCGAATTCTCCAAACCGGTGGTGCCGGGGCTGGACAAAATTTATGATGTCTATTCATTTAAGGTGCTACCGGTAATGGGCAAGATTATCGCCAATGATGAAGACAGTTATCGCTACCTTGCTGAATCAATTCGTATGCACCCTGATCAGTCTACACTTAAAGCTATGATGGAAAACGCCGGTTTTGAGCGCTGTACGTATCACAACATGACGGGTGGTATTGTGGCCCTGCACAGAGGCTTCAAGCTTTAGTATGTCACTGAATTCAGTGAGTGAGACTTCAACAGTCTGGCTGGAAACGGCGATTAATAAATACCTGTCGCTGGATCCGGAAGTGACAGAAAAACTGGCAGAACTTGAAGGCCGGGTTATTGCGGTGGAAATAACAGGCGTTGATAAAAGCCTGTATTTTTTTCCGCACCAGGCGGGCATGGATGTGCTTGAGCAGTACGAAGGTGAAGTAAATACCACGCTCAAGGGTTCACCCGTCGCATTACTGAAAATGAGCCTGAGCAAAGATGTCGCGCCGCTGATGTTAAAGGGTGAAGTTGAGATTGCTGGCGATGTCCGGCTTGGCCGCAGCTTTAAAAAGATACTGTCGGAAATGGAAGTAGACTGGGAAGAATATATGGCGCGAATCATCGGCGATGCACCGGCCCATCATCTTGCCGGTCTGACAAAAAAAATAATAAGCTGGGGACAACAGGCCAGCAATGATCTGGCCCTGGATGTGTCTGAATACCTTCAGGAAGAAAGCCGCGACCTGGTCAGCAAGCCCGAGCTGGAAAAGTTTTACCAGGATGTGGATGAGCTGCGAAACCAGCTTGATCGTGTGCAGGCACGATTCAATGCACTAAAAAGTAAATAATAATTAAAGCTTAAAATAATAATGAGACTAATCGGACCAAAACAGTTCCTACGTTTGTTGCGAATCAATTACGTGCTCGCGCGTCATGGTCTCGATGACATTATTTTTGCAACCCATTTACTGCGCCCGTTTCGTTTTCTGATTTATTTTTTGCCCTGGAACTGGTTCAGGACAGGCCGTGCACCCAGAGGTGAGCGCATCCGCCGGGCACTGGAAGACCTGGGGCCGATATTTATCAAGTTTGGGCAGATGCTGTCGACGCGTCGCGACCTGCTGGCCGATGATATTGCTGATGAGCTGGAGCTGCTACAGGATGCAGTGCCACCTTTTCCAAATGAACTGGCCAGACAGATTATTGAAAAATCATTTGGTCGCTCGACCGAAGACTTGTTTGAGGTTTTTGAAGAAGCACCATTAGCTTCGGCTTCGGTGGCACAGGTACATGGCGCACGCCTAAAAAGCGGTGAAGAAGTCGTGGTCAAGGTGTTGCGCCCCGATATTTTGCCGGTTATAAGCCGCGATATTTCACTGCTATATATTATTGCTGAATGGGCGGCGCGTTATTCTTCACAAATACGCCGCTTGCGCCCGGTAGAGGTGGTTGAAGAATACGAGAAGACCATCGTTGATGAGCTGGACCTGATGCGTGAAGCGGCTAATGCCAGTCAGCTGCGCAGAAACTTTGAAAATTCAGGTGACCTGTATGTGCCCGAAGTGCACTGGGATTACACGCATAAAAACGTGTTGGTGCTGGAGCGTATTTATGGGGTTTCTATTCGTAATACGGAAGAGTTAAAAAGAAGAAACACCAACATGGAAAGGCTGGCGGAAATGGGCGTGGAAATATTTTTTACCCAGGTTTTTAACCATAATTTTTTCCATGCCGACATGCACCCCGGCAATATTTTCGTTGATACCGAAGATCCGCAAAATCCAAAATACATCGCTGTTGATTTTGGTATTGTCGGCACGCTGAGCCCGGTTGATAAACGTTATCTGGCAGAAAACTTCCTGGCTTTTTTCCAGCGTGATTATAACAAGGTGGCCAAGCTGCACGTTGAGTCCGGCTGGGTTCCGGCAAATACCCGCGTTGATGAATTTGAATCGGCGATACGCAGCGTGTGTGAACCGATTTTTGAACGGCCGTTGAAAGAAATATCATTTGGCCAGTTGTTGCTGCGTCTATTCCAGACCGCGCGCCGCTTCAATATGGAAGTGCAGCCACAGTTAGTTTTACTGCAAAAAACTTTATTGAATATTGAAGGCCTGGGTCGCCAGCTTTATCCCGATCTGGATTTATGGACTACTGCCAAACCCTTCCTGGAACGCTGGATGGATGAGCAGGTTGGCACCAAAGCGATGTTAGGCAGTATTAAACAAAACCTGCCGTACATGGTTGAAAAACTGCCTGAGCTACCAGCGCTGATTTATGACGTGCTAAAAAGATCCGCGGATGCCCCCGACCCGAAAGAGCAGCTGAAGGAAATGAGAAATATTCGCCATGAAATAAAACGTGGCAATAAGCGTAGCGTGATCGCCATCGGTGGTGGTAGTTTGCTGATCAGTGCCTTTCTCATGTTTAGCCTGGTCAGTGATAGCCCTGCTATGTTTCTGGGGGCACCGCTGATGTCCTGGATTCTTGGCAGCCTGGGCGCTTTCTTTTTGTTGTATTCATTTCAGGATTAGGGTCTGATGTCTGATTTTGATACGGCGTTTATACAAACCGACAGCGCTGATGTCTCGCATATACTTGATGGCCTGAACGAGGCCCAGCGTGAAGCGGTGACCGCCGCGCCGGGACACATGCTGGTGCTCGCCGGTGCCGGTAGCGGCAAGACCCGGGTACTGGTGCACCGTATCGCCTGGCTGAATCAGGTTGAAAACATTTCACCGTATAATATTTTTGCCGTCACCTTTACCAACAAGGCCGCCGCCGAAATGCGTTCGCGTGTGGAAAAACTACAGGGCACGCCTGCGGCTGGCATGTGGGTTGGCACCTTCCATGGGCTGGCGCATCGCTTATTGAGAACGCACTGGAAAGAGGCCGGTCTGCCACAGTCCTTCCAGATTTTAGATTCCGATGACCAGTACCGCATGGTGCGCCGCATCCTCAAAGGCCTGGGTCTGGATGAGGCCAAATGGCCGCCGAAACAGGCGCAGGCTTTTATCAATGCGCGCAAGGATGAAGGCCAGCGCCCGAAGCATATCGACACGTCACACAATCCTTTATACGTGCAGCTGGTGCGAATTTACAGTGCCTACGAAGCCGCCTGTGAAAAGGCCGGCGCGGTCGATTTTGCCGAACTGCTGTTGCGCACGCTGGAGCTGGTGCGTGACAATGACTCCCTGCAAAAACATTATCAGGATCGCTTTCGCCACATCCTGGTCGATGAGTTTCAGGATACCAACACCATACAGTATGCACTGATACGTACATTCGCCGGTGATAAAAACCACGTCTTTATCGTTGGTGATGACGACCAGGCAATTTATGGCTGGCGCGGTGCACGTGTGGAAAATATCCAGTTATTCCAGAAACATTTTAAACCGGCAGATATCGTGCGACTGGAACAGAACTACCGTTCGACCACCACCATCCTGTCGGCGGCAAATGCCATCATCGACAATAACAGCGGCCGCATGGGCAAGAAGCTCTGGACCAGCGGTGACGATGGCGAGCCGATCCAGTTTTACAACGCCTTCCACGAATACGATGAAGCCCGATATGTGCTCGACCACATCAAGCAGTGGGTAGATGATGGTGGCGCAAGATCGGAAATTGCCATCCTGTATCGCAGCAATGCGCAGTCACGCGTGTTCGAGGAAAAATTTATCAGCGAGGCCATTCCCTATCGCGTCTATGGCGGCCTGCGTTATTTTGACCGCGCCGAGATCAAGGACGCGCTCGCCTATCTGCGCCTGATCAACAACCGCAACGACATGGCCTCGTTCGAACGCGTGGTCAATACACCGACGCGCGGCATCGGTGAGCGCACGGTTGAAAAGATTCGAGAACTGGCCAGAGATAAAGAGCTTGCACTCTGGCCTGCTGCGCAAGAATTAATCGAAGAAAAGGCGCTGACTGCACGCGCTGCGAATGCTTTGGGCGGATTTATCAAATTGATCGACACCATGGCCACCGATACCGCAGAGCTGGAACTGTTTGAGCGTATCGAACACGTGATTCACGAAAGTGGGCTGATCGACCACTACGGCAAGGAAAAAACCGAGAAGGCCGAGGCCAAGGTAGAAAACCTCGAGGAACTGGTCAGCGCTGGCCGTGGTTATGAATTTGATGCCAGTGCCGAAGAGCTCGAAGGCATGGACGAACTCACCGCGTTCTTGACTCACGCGGCATTAGAAGCCGGCGAGGGCCAGGCCGATGCCTGGGAAGACTGCGTGCAGATGATGACACTGCACAGTGCCAAGGGCCTCGAGTTCCCGCTGGTATTCCTGGTCGGCCTCGAAGAAGGCCTGTTTCCCAGCCAGCGTTCACTCGATGAAGAAGGCAAGCTCGAAGAAGAGCGCCGCCTGTGTTACGTTGGTATTACCCGCGCAAGGCAAAAGCTGGTGATGACCTGTACCGAACACCGCCGATTATACGGACAGGATTTATACCCGTCACCGTCAAGGTTCATTAGCGAAATCCCCGACCATCTGGTGCACGAAGTGCGTGCCAAACCAATGGTTAGCCAGCCTTTGTATTCGCCGTCGTCAAAGGCCTCAATGGAAAGTGAAAGCATTGGCGGCCTGCATGTCGGCCAGAGAGTCACCCATGGCAAGTTTGGCGAAGGCATCGTCACTAACCTGGAAGGCAGTGGCGCACATGCACGAGTGGAAGTGAATTTCGAATATCAGGGCAGTAAATGGCTGGTAATTAGTTATGCTAACCTTCAGCCGGCATAAAAAATAAATTAATAATAAAGGCAATTATTATGAAACGTCGTGACTTTATCAAAACTGCTGCTGTTGGCAGTATCGCCACTGCCTCGGTAGCCGCACCCACCATCGTTAGCGCGAAAACTAAAATCAAATGGAAAATGGTCACCACCTGGCCAAAGAACTTTCCGGTACTCGGCACCAGCGCCAACAAGCTCGGTCAGTTAATCGGCGAAATGAGCGATGGCCGCATTAAGGTCAAGGTCTACGGCGGCGGTGAACTGGTACCCGCACTGGAAACCTTTGATGCCGTCTCCGGCGGCCAGGCACAGATGGGCCACGGCTCCGCCTACTACTGGAAAGGCAAAGTCGAAGAAGCGCAGTTTTTCTCGACCGTACCGTTTGGTTTGAATGCGCAGGAAATGAACGCCTGGCTGTATCATGGCGGTGGCATGGAATTATGGAAAGAGACCTACGAGCCGTTTGGCGTGGTGCCCGCCGCGGCCGGTAATACCATGGTGCAGATGGCCGGCTGGTTCAACAAACAGATCAACAGCGTAGAAGACCTGAAAGGCCTGAAAATGCGCATCCCCGGTCTCGGCGGTGAGGTATTGAGGCGTGCTGGCGGCACACCGGTCAACCTGCCCGGTGCCGAACTGTTCACCTCGTTAAAGTCCGGTGCTATCGACGCCACCGAGTGGGTCGGCCCGTACAACGACCTCGCTTTCGGTTTCCACAAGGCTGCGAAATATTATTACTACCCCGGCTGGCACGAGCCAGGCACCACTTTAGAAGCCATCGTCAACAAAGAGGCGCTGGAGTCACTGCCCAAAGATTTACAGAGCATCGTGATGAATGCCTGCAAGGTAGTGAATCAGGATATGTCCACCGAGTTCACCGCGAAGAACAATGCCGCGCTAAATACCCTGGTCAACAAACACAAAGTGGATGTCCGTCGCCTGCCCGATGACGTGCTTGAAAAACTCAAAGCCCTGTCCGATGAAGTCGTGCAGGAACTGGCCGGCAAGAACAAGGCGGCGAAACGAATTTTTGAATCTTATGACAGGTTCAGGAAGCAGGTGATTGCCTGGGATAATATTTCGGAGCGGGAGTATTTGAATATTCGGTAACTTTTTATGCTAATAAACAGAAGCCGGGATTTCATAGACACGAAAAAGTATTGCGCTTTATCTGGACTATTGTCGATATTAAGATAGTGGTAAACATGATTACAGCAAGTGAAGCAATAAAAAAATTAAAAGAAGGTAATCAGCGCTTTGTATCTGGGGTACGCAGCATTGATACTATTGTAAAACAAATACAAAGAGCAGATTTTATCGAAGGTCAGGCGCCATTTGCGATTATCCTTGGTTGCTCTGATTCTCGAGTACCTGCAGAAATAATATTTGATCAGGGCTTAGGAGACCTGTTTGTAATTAGGGTTGCTGGTAATATTGTCGCACCTTCCCAGGTTGGTAGTGTTGAGTTTGCGGCGGAATTATTTGGTACGCAATTAGTAGTTGTTCTTGGTCATTCAATGTGTGGGGCTGTTAAGGCGACTATTGATGAGCTAGAAAGACCATCGGAAGAAAAGTCGTCTAACGTTCTTTCAATCGTTGATCGTATTCGACCTACTGTAGAGCCATTATTCGAAACTGAACTTAGAAATGATCCTGATAAATTATTAGAATCCTCTATCCACGCCAATATTCTTGCCTCCACAAACCATTTGATGCACGGCTCTCAAATGCTCGAGAACATGGTGCAACAAGGTAAGCTCAAAATTGTTGGTGCAGAATATTCTCTGGAAACAGGCTATGTGAACTTTCTAGAATAACGGGTAGTTGTGTATAAAAGCACTCGCGTGGGGCGTGGTTCAGCCAGGATCTTTAAGGCTATATTTGTAAAACTGATTGTTTAACGGGAACGGTTACTTTAGCTACGGTGCCGCCTCCATCCCGGGCATAGAGCTGAATTTTAATTTCATTAATTTCAGCAAGCTGTAACGCAATACTCAAGCCAAGGCCTGTGCCGCCATTCTCTTTGTTACGTGACTGCTCTAATCGGTAAAAAGGCCTGAAGACGGATTCAATTTCGTTGTCTGGTATGCCAGGCCCTCTATCCATAATTTTTATTTCTGCAAAATCATCATTGCATGAGTAAGTTATTTCAACGGGATGACCGCTACCATAACGAATGGCATTTTCTAATAAATTTACAATAATACGCTGTAAAGCCATCGGGTTATTAACCACCCTGCATTGACCACCAGGATGCCATTGGATATTTGCACCACTTCGTTTTGCACAATTAACCAGGTCATCAAGTGCTTTATTAATATCGATAGTCTGTTGTTCACCCTTTTCCAGTGTTTTGCTTAACTCAAGAAATTGTCCAATCAGGCAGTTCATTTGGTTAACATCATTTTGTACACCATCGACAAGAACCGGGTCGGCATCATCTGGCAGCATTTCAATGGCTAGTTGAATGCGTGTAAGTGGTGTTCTCAGGTCATGAGATATTCCCGCTAGTAATGTTGTGCGGTTGCTTAGTAATTCTTTTACCTGTACCGCCATTTTGTTAAAACTTTTTGCCAGGGTAATCATTTCCTCAGGGCCTGTTTCAGGAATTAGCTCAGGCTCTTCGCCACTGCCTACCCGTAATGCATTTTCTGAAAGTCTTTCCAGCGGTGTTGTCAGGTATCGAACCAGCGCGGCTGCTGTAGCCAATGTTGCCAGGCCACCAACCACCAGCAGTAAGATTAAAACCAGCGGTGGCTGAGCGTCTACATGTGAACTGGAGAACCCTATCCGTACGTTTCTGTTATTAATAAATAAATCAGCCCAGTACCAATCCACGCCATTAATGTCCTGTGAGATTTTGAGAGAAACATTTTTGCCAGTGCGCGACTTGAGCGATGATTCC
This sequence comes from Gammaproteobacteria bacterium, assembly GCA_026196545.1. GTDB lineage: Bacteria > Pseudomonadota > Gammaproteobacteria > SZUA-229 > SZUA-229 > LH-M37. The sequence continues at coordinate 27,415 of JAPHSZ010000085.1, read as the reverse complement.
AGGAAATAATAATAAGGCAAGGGCTTGAAATTAACCGATTCTATTGGCTGGTCTACGGCGATACTTAGTTGATAGTCTTTGAGTAAATCCTGTTCAAATTTAGAGCGTTCCTCAACACTGGTTTCTGTCCATTTGTGTGCACTAAAGATCATGAGTGATGCCAGATCATTTGCTGACTGCTTGCCTACAGGAACCAGCATAAAATAGCCAATAACACTGAAGGAAAATATCAAGTATGCTGCTGAGACAGTTGCAATTGTTGTTAGAGTTTGGGCAAATAGTGTTTTTGGCAGCATTATAAAAAACTAGTGTTCATCAGGCTTAGGGGTGAACATATAGCCTTCTCCCCAGATGGTACGAATATAGATGGGTTTTGATGGATCCGGTTCAATTTTTCGTCGTAGACGTGTAATGCGTACGTCAATACTGCGGTCATAGGGCTGATGCTCGTAGCCCTTTAGTAATTGTAATAGTGAATCCCGGTTCAGTATTCGGTTAGGGTGGTTAGCAAATACCTCTAATAAGGTAAATTCACCACTGGTTAGCGTCACTTCTTTATCATTGTAAAATAATTGCCTGCTTTGGGAGAGTAGACGATAGTTATCAAAAACCAGGTCCTGGCTGCCAGCTGTTGCATGATCAGTATTTGAATGAGTGCGCCTTAACACAGAGCGAATACGTGCTAGTAGCTCTCTGGGATTAAAAGGCTTGGGGAGGTAATCATCCGCACCAACTTCCAGCCCTACTATGCGATCAACTTCATCGCCACGTGCAGATAATATGATGATCGGTATATTACCCTTGCTTCTGATTGACTTGGCTAGTGTCAGGCCATCATCGCCTGGCAGCATAAGATCCATAATAATTAGATCAGGTGTGGTCTGCTCCAGTAGGCTGTACATTTCAGCGCCATTTTTTGCCGACAGTGCCGTATAGCCATTCTCAGACAAATAGCGCTTAATAAGTGCGCATAAGTTTTTGTCATCATCGACTATCAGTATTTTTTCTGGCTTAAGGTCTGGTTCACTCATTAATCCGGCTCTTGTAACAATTTGTTACATTTGTCATTAATTCTGAAATAAAAGCGAAACATGTTTGTTCCATTATTTAGTCAGGCTATCTGTAAGCAAAGGTAGCATATAACCACCTGATACTAAACTGGAAGAAAAAAAATGTTTACATGTTCAACAAAGAATTTCGAAATTAAGTTACTAAGTAACATCATGCGCAACGCAACTATTGGGATGACCCTGATTTTAACTGCTGGTGCCAGTTATGCTAATGATAATGTGCCAGCAATGGACAAATCAACAATGATGGAAATGCAGAAAGTAATGAAGTCTGATATGGCATTAATGAAGCCTGATTTACAGAAACAGGTTAAGAGCTTGTCTAAAAAAACCAAAATGGACATGATGAAAATTCTTTCACAGCATAGTCGTCGCAGCAAACAGCTGACACTACGTCAGGTTATGCATGAAGTGCTATCAGATTATCAAAGCATAGTTTCCGGTCTGGCGACAGATAATACAGAGCAGGCAGCTGACTCTGCACGCCGTCTGGCAAACCATCGCTTGCCCGTTGGTGGACTTATTCCATATATGGCGAAAGAAGATGTCAATGACAACAAGCTGTCCAGTCTTGTCGGATTTAACGATCTCGTTGAGGGCAATGCGAAGCGCCTTGCAGAGGCCGCAGACAAGGGCAATGTTAATGAAGCCACAAATTATCTCGGAAAAATTATGGAGGGATGTGTTGCCTGTCACCAGACATTCAGGGGGCAGCCCGGACTTTCAAATCGTTTACGATAAAACCTTCAAATTTTAATAAGGTAATATTAAGTACAAGCAGTTATTTAAAACAATAATTTTAGAAAAGCAAAGCCAATATCAAAACGAGGAGAGCAATGATGAATAAAAAACTGATAAAAGGAGCTGTAGCTGTTGCACTTGTAAGTGCTACTTCTGCATATGCAACTAATGGTGACCAGATGCTAGGTGTTACCGCGACCCAGTGGGGTATGGCTGGTGCCTCTGTCGCAGCACCTCAGGATAGCGGAACAATTATAACCAATCCAGCGGGCCTTTCGTTGTTGGGTATGGAAGATGTTCGTTTCGATATGGGCTTTGGTTTTCTGAATCCGCCGCGTAAAGCTAATGGTGAAGAGAGCGATTCAAATTTATACCTGATACCGTCTGGTGCCGTGGCTTTTAAAATAGATGATGAGCTTAGCTTCGGTGTAGGTATGGCGGGCCTGTCAGGTATGGGTGTGGATTTTGAAGATATTGCGCCTTTACCGGGTAATCAGAATGTAGTCACTACAAAACAATTTTATAGAATTGCTCCCGGGTTCTCATACCAGATGAGCAAGGAAATGGCACTGGGCGCAGCCTTAAATATCAATTACCAGAGTCTTGCAATAGATAATGAGCAGATGCATTTACCACAGAAACAGGTGTATGGTTTTGGTATTACGCTGGGCCTGATTTATAAATTGAGTGATACAATGCAATTAGGCGCGTCCTATGTCAGCAAACAATCCATGAGTGCATTTGAATGGAATACGACGGCTGGTGATTATTCAATGACTATGGATGCGCCTCAAACAGTGACTGTTGGACTGGCATACCAACCAGGTGATGGCTTGTTGATTGAGGCAGATATAAAGCATATCGCTTTTTCAGATGTCCTTGACAAAGTAGATTTCAAAACGCCAGCTGGACCCTCAGCTATGAATTTTGGATGGGAAGATCAGGTAGTGATTGCTCTAGGCGTACAGAAAAAGATTAGCGACAAAACCACATTACGTGCCGGATTTAACCATGGTAAATCACCTATAGGTGAAGAAGATGTTGATAGTAATATTGGCTCACTGGCGATTACTGAGAGCCACTTGTCTGTTGGTGTAACTCGCAAGCTGGGTAAACGTGTAGAAGGATCATTTTCCCTGCTGCATGCCTTCAATAATGAATTAAAATCCAGTACTTCACCTAATAAAATCGAGCTGGAACAGAACATAATTAATTTCCAAATATCTTATAAAATGTAATTCAGGAGAAAAATATGACAGTTGATAGAATAGTTCGATTGGTAGCTGGCACGATGGTGATGATTAGCATCGCTTTGGCACACTTCGTACATCCATACTGGATAGGGTTAGCTGCCTTTGTTGGTTTTAATCTCGCACAAAGTGGTATAACAAACCTTTGCCCTTTAGCCTCTATCCTGAAGAAAATCGGTGTTAGTGAAGGTAATTGCTGCTAAGGAATTAACAGAGCAATCAGATATGGTTCCTGTTAAAAAAAAACTAAAGGTAACAGCCATACTACTGTGGCTGCTTACTGCTCTTATTCTGGCTTACCTTATGTTTGAATAAGCAGGCTGGAATTTATAACTAAATAGATGCAAGGAAATTATTATGTGTAAATTATGTTGGGCGTTTTTGCTGTGTGCCCTTGTTGCTATAGGCACCATGGCCTATAAATTTATTATTTCCGGTGAAACCCTCACCGCAAAAGATGGCAGGCAATCATTAATGCTGGAAGAAGGTGAAAGAGACCTTGTTTTAACAGAAATGAGAATGTTTTTGAGTGCAGTTCAGCAAATCATTCAAGCTGCGAATCAGGATGATCCTGAAGCTATTGCGGCGGCAGCAACTATTGTAGGCCGTGCAGCACAGGCAGCCGTTCCTGGCTCGCTAATGAAAAAGCTACCACTTGAATTTAAAAGGCTGGGATTTGACACCCATAATAAATTTGATGAACTGGCAGCGTCGGCGAAACAATTTGGAGACCCTGCTTTCAGCCTGGAGCAACTGAGTGAGTTAATGCAAAACTGTGTAAGCTGCCACGCAGCCTATAGAGTGGATGCCATTCCTGCTGCTAAGTAGATAAAGAACAAAAGCTGTAATCACAGATGATGTGATTGCAGCTTTTAGTTTCCAGCGGCGACAGCAAGGTTGGAAAAGTGGTTTGATGAGATGCTGGTACGTTATTCGTAGAGATTTATTGTCCAAACGGCTCTACATGAATAGAAATATCTGTCACTCCAAACTTCTGTTCAATCAATTTCTCAATTTCCGTCGCTATAGTGTGCGACTCTTCCGTGCTCAGTTCAGGGTCAACACAAATAACAATGTCAATCGCCTTGTCTGTTCCTATCCATCTTGATCGAACCCGGTTAACTTTTATAACGCCGGCGACCTGTCGAATGGTGCGGGTGAGTAATTCAGGATCCAGCGCAAATTCATCGACCAGTATCGGCATGGCCCGTTTGTACAGGCTGTAGGCGAGGTAGAAAATTACGCCTGAAACACCGAGTGCGCAGGCGCGATCCAGCCAGGGGTAACCCATCGCCGATAACTGCCAGCCAATGATCACAGTCAGGGTGATGAGTACGTCAGAGAAGGTGTGGCTGGCGTCGGCCATGATCAGGTCGGATTCTAGCCGCCTGGCCCACATGCGCTGCCAGCTGGCGAGCGAGATATTGACGATAAGGACGCCGAGCATGATGCCGAGCTCGAGCGTTGAACTGGCGATGACTTCGTCCTCTTTCCTGATCGCCTGCAGGGCGAGTTCAAAGGCGAGCACTACGAGCAGGGCGGCGAGGAAGAACACGGCGAGGGTTTCAAACTTGCGGTGGCCGTAGGGATGTTCGCGGTCGGGCGGCTGTGCCGACAGGCGGATGACCACCCAGGCGATGATGTTGTTGGTGACATCGGTGAGTGAGTGGATGGCATCGCCGAGTATCGCCAGCGAGCCGGTGCTGAGCCCGACCCAGAGCTTGGCCAGCAGTACGGCGACATTGGCCGAGCCTTCGATCAGGATAACGCGTTGAACATTTTTTTCCCGTTGGGTAGAGGTGGCGGTGTTTGTGTTCATGGTTATTCAGCTATACCTGCCAAATATGATTTTATTCCTCAAGGTTGTCCTTGAGGAATTGTTGATAGTCTTCAGTGCTGACGATATGGGTGCCATCACAGTTAAATTGCATTCTGATGGCATCTAGAATCATGCTGATGCTAAAGTTGCGCAAATAAAAGCTTTCGATGCTTCGAAGTTTTGGCAGCTGGTTCATGACTCTCAGAATTTCTTCGCAGCTAATAGGTTGCCAGTTATCGTGAGACTTGCCGATAATGTTTTTCCAGTGAACCGGCAATTGATTAAAATGGCTAGTAGAAGAAATAAACTGGTAGATAGATTTAATCATGACCGCTTTTTCATCAAAACTGATTTTAGGGAAGTGACGCTCCATGTAGGCACGCTCGACCAGTTTATCTGAAGTATGGACTTGTTCTACAAAGGGATCAAAGATGGAGGCGGTCCTTATCTCGCCGCTATTGAAGTTGATAAACAGGCGATAGACGCAACGATTTAATATCAGCTCTTCAAGGTTAGGCTTTAGCCTGTCCATGACCTTATCGACAATACTTTCATAACGCTCGCGAACAAAAGCCGATTCACGTAATGACGGGTCACCCTTGATGCTGACGTGTAGATGCCTGCAGTTGAGGCCAGTAATGTCAACCAGGCATTCCCGTAGGATCAGCTCTTCATTTCTGAGGGCAAGGTTTTTATTTATTTTGTCTGCCAGCGCCTGATGGCTGGCAACAAATTCAAGAAAATCGTTTTTATCGATTTGCAATAAAACTGAATCTTCAACAGCCTTTACAGAAGCAGAACGTCTGTCCTGATTGTAGATGGCCATTTCACCAAAATAATCGTTTTCATTTAAGACGCAAAGTTGCTTGTTATTGCCATTATCATTATAAAAAACTGAGACCTGGCCCCTGTCGATAATATAAAAAGAACTGGCTTCATCGCCTTCTGAAAAAACCAGTTCGTCCTTGCTGCAAAGCCTCTGGCTGGCAATGGCCTTAATTTCTTCAATGTCGGGATCGGTGAGTTCCCGAAAAAAGGATACTGTCTGGTTCATGTCCATGTGTAGACCCTGTTAAAATAATACTAATAATATGCATCAGCCAAAATTATACGTGATTTTGCACCAGTTTAAATACAGCCTGAATAAATGTGCGGGCTGCTGGTAGAGCAGATGCTCAGTCAAGGTTGACTGCACTCAACAGGATGACTTCAATTTCTTCGATGATTTCCTCCTGGCGCAGGACGTTGCCCTGACGCTGCAGCTGTTCGGATTGTTTATCTATTTGCTGCACTGTGCCTTCCAGGCTGGAAAAGCGCAGGCGGCTTTCGGCCATCAGAGATGTATACAAAATTTCATTTAATGCAGCGAACAGGTAGTGGAAGCTTAACTCGACCAATAACTTTGTCGGTTTGATATTTAATTCCGGGGCAATCGTTTCTGTGGATTTGTAACGCAGAAATGACTGAAACGAGGGCAGGAGTTGCTGATTGACTAAATGGTGTTCACTGTCGTGGTAGATGACATATAAGTTGAGTGAGCCAGACTGCTGCTGAATGGCTGATAGTTGATCCACCACCTGATTAAGCACATTGTTGACTTCTTCGGCAACGCTGGCACCTTCGATAAAGCTGGTGGTGTGTTCCTCATGGTCTAATAAAATCTGTAATTTATGGCCGACAGCGATGATGTGCCGGTGACTGGTGTCGTCTGGTTTTTCGATGTTTTTAAAATAATTCTGCAGGGCATGGTTAAAGTCACCACAGAAGCCACGTTCTGTGCCAACCAGAAGGTAAACCTCGGTAGAAGAGGTTGCGTTTTCTGCCAGAACCTGCGGATAAAAATTAAGGAAATCGCTGGCCACTTTTTCAACGTGCTTGACCACAGCATGCTGGGCATCAAGAAAGCCGCTGATTTTTCGCGTCTCCATGTAAGCCAGGTTTTTCATCGCGTTCATGATGTCGCGAATTTCAATCAGGCTGTGGCGATGTTTTTCAAGATCCCGGCGCTGGCTCATGGTGTTTGTTGCTGTCTTGTTGTGGCCAGGCTGTGTGCCACAAGTTCGGACCACTGTGCCCTCGGGCTGTCCAGCACCAGTTTAGAATGGCGGGTGTGCTGCAACAGGGTGTCGAACTGCCTGGCGGCCGCCTCGGGTTCAATGTCGTCAAAGTAACCGTCGTTGAAGGCAATCAGCCAGGCCAGTTGCACGGTCACCGGCAGGGGGGCCAGCCGGTCCTGCTTGAGCAATTCGCGCAGCACCCGGCCACGTTTGATTGCTGCCTCCATCGAAGCCTCAACCCGGGCACCAAAACGTGTAAATACCTCCAGTTCAAGATACTGTAGATAGTCGAGTTTCATACGCCCGGCCTCTTCCTTGATGCGCCGGTGCTGGGCAGCACCACCGATACGCGAGACCGAGCGGGCGATGTCGATGGCGGGCCTAAAGCCAGCGACAAACAGGCTGTGGTCAAGGTAGATCTGGCCATCGGTGATGGAAATGAGGTTGGTCGGAATATAGGCGGCTATTTCACCCTGCTTGGTCTCGATAATTGGCAGCGCCGTCATGCTGCCGCCACCATGGGCGGCATTCAGGCAGGTGGCGCGTTCCAGCAGGCGGGCATGTACCGAAAAAATATCACCGGGAAAGGCCTCGCGTCCGGGTGGCCGGCGTAACAGCAGGGACAGTTCACGGTAGGTTCTGGCATGCGCCGACAGGTCATCATAAACCACCAGGGTGTCATGGCCCTGGTGCATCCAGAATTCGGCGATGGCGCAGCCGGCGAAAGGCGCCAGGTGTTGCAGCCCGGGCAGGCCGCTGGCCTCGGCCACCACCACTGTGGTGTAGTCCATGGCGTTGTAATCCTGCAGGGTGTTGATGATATTGACCACCTTGCTACGTTTCTGGCCAATTAACACGTACACGCAGCGCACATCCTTGCCGCGCTGGTTGATGACCGTGTCGAGGGCAATCGAACTGCGGCCAAGGCCTTCATCACCGATCAGCAGCTGGCGCTGGCCTTTGCCGATCGGGACCAGGGTATCGATAATCTTAATACCGGTGTAAAGCGGCTCGTGCACAAAATCGCGTTCGACGATTGCCGGTGATTTTATTTCCAGTCGCTGGCAGGGCAGGTTGGCTGGCAGTGCCTGGTCGTCCAGCGGAATGCCCTGGGGATCGACAATCCTGCCAAGCAGGGCATCGCCTACCGGCATACTCAGCAGCCGGCCGGTAAGGCTGGCCCGGCTGCCGGCGGTTAACTGTTCGGTCTGGTGCAGCAGCACCGCGCCAATCTGGTTTTCGGTGAGGTCAAACACCATAGCGCGGCTGCCATCATCAAACGCCAGTATGTCATCGATGGCTGCCATCGGCAGGCCGGAAATCCAGGCGATGCCGTCACCGATGGAAACCACCTTGCCCTGTTCCCTGATCCGCATACCCGGGCGATATGCCTTTAACCACGCTGCCTGCTGGCCGACCAGCTCGGCTGTGCTGAAGTTAGCGCTCAACATGGACAAACTCCGTGAAGTCCTGCAGTTCATCACGTACATTCAGTTGCAGCGCCCAGTCACCAATATTGATGCTGAGTCCGGCCAGCAGCCGGGTGTCCTGGTCATACAGTACCGGCACAGACAGCCCGGTGACTTTACTCAGGGCGCGCTCCAGTTGCTGGCGTTGTTCATCGGTGAGCGGATAGGCACTGCTGACCTGGATCTGCTCGGGCGGCTCCCCCCATTTAACGCTAAGGCGGCTAATTTGCTCTGCCGGCAGGTTATTGAGCTCGTTTAGCAGGAGGCCGAATAAGCGGTTTTCGAGTTCTGGGCCTGCGGCCTCGGTGAGTAGCCGGGAGGCAAATACTGCTCCCTGCTGCAGGGCCTGCTGTTCGATTTCGCGTACCGCCTGCTGTTCCTGGCGGGAGCGGGCGACACGCATTTTTTCCTCTTCCTGGTCGCGCTCTGTCTGCTGGACAGACAGCTGTTCAACACGAACCTGTTCGAGCTCCTGCTGTAAATCGTCGCTGGCCTGTTCGCGTTCCTGTTCCCAGTCGGCCAGGCGATGTTCGTACTGCTCTTTTAGGGCATTGGCTTCGGCATGGTGCTGCTCGGCCTCGGCCAGCTGGTTCTCTATCATGGCGCGTCGTCGCGCAATGACATCGAGCACGGGCTGGTATAGAAAACGCTTCAGTATCCAGACCAGTACCAGGAAATTGAATATCTCCAATATAAAGGTGGACCAGTTAAGTTCCAATGTCAGTACTCCTGTTATTGCCTTGGTTTATGATCATTATTGCGTTAAGTAAGCCAGCAGTGGGTTGCGGAACAACACGATTAACACCACCACCAGCACATAAATCGCCAGCGATTCAATCATCGCCAGGCCGATAAACAGGGTGCGCATGATTGAGCGTTCGGCCTCCGGCTGGCGCGCCAGTGCATCCATTGCCCGGCTGATCGCCCAGCCCATGGCAATGGCAGGCATGGTCACACCCAGGGCGATACCGATGACGGCGGCTACGGTTGAGAGTTGCACAAATTCGGTTAAATCAGGCATGGTCGTCTCCTTGTTTCTGTTGATGTAATTGTTGTGACTGCAGGCCGCTGGCGACGTAAATCAGTGCCAGCATACCGAAGATATAGGCCTGTACCAGGGCTTCAACGATATGCAGCATCAGGATAGGCACGGGCACCAGAAAGCCCGCGACCATCAGGATAAGCAGCGCTACCATTTCCAGGCTCATCATGTTGCCAAACAGGCGCACCGCGAGGGCAACGGTGCGGGTCAGTTCGCTGATGATGTGAAACGGCAGCAGGATTGGGCTGGGCTGTAAGTAGTGGCGCAGGTAGTTTTTCAGGCCCTGTATGCGGATGCCGTACCAGTGCACTGAGAGGAAGACCAGGAACGCGAGTGCAGCCGTGGCGGACAGGTCCCGTGTCGGTGAGTGCATGCCGGGAATCAGGCCAACCAGGTTGGCGATGACGATAAACAGCCATAGCGTGGCGATAAATGGCATGATCTGTTGGGAATGCTGGGGTGCGATGTTGCGTATCGCCTGCTCAATGACCGAGACCAGGGCCTCGATCAGCGTCTGTACTCGCCCCGGTTTAATCTGTAGTCGCCTTGTGCACAGCCAGGCAAGAGCGGCGGTTACCGCCATGACCACCCAGGTGGTCATCACCGTGCTGGTCAGTTGCAGGTAGCCCAGTTCAAATATCGGCAGGATAAATAGACTGTCTTCACCCATGATGTTAATCCTTAATAAAATAATAGACGTTAAACATACCGATGATCACACCCAGCAGTATCAGGCTTATCGTCCAGAATGCCGAATAGTCAGGGTCAAGGCTGTCCAGCCAGAGTCCCAGGTAAGCACCGCCAATGATTGGCAGAATCAGCACCAGCCCCAATGTACCGATGTAGATGGTCTGTCCCATCAGGGTCGGGCGATCCTTTTCTGCCTGTTGCATGCGCCGTGCCTGCTGTTCCACCTGTTTCCGAAGGTCTTCTGGTGATTTCATCACTGGACCCCCTCACGACGCAGTTCCCACATATGTTTGAGAATCTCTTCTTCCATCTTCTGCAGGTTTTGTTTGACCGTATGTAATTGCTCTTCTTCAACCAGTAGTTTCTGCGCCAGGTCGTTGCTGATGCGCATATAGTTTTCATCACGAAGATAATGGCGTGTACTGATGGTAAGAAGGTTGTCGCTGAAATAGAGCACGGCACCGGGCTGGGCCAGGTATTGCCATGGCTGATCGGCAATACGATAACGCGCCAGCCCCATTACCAGGGTTGTGATCATGCGCGCATGGCCGGCAAGAATGCCGAAAGAGCCGCTGCTGTCTTCACCGACAAAGGAGCTGACGTTGTCGATGGTTTCGCTATGGGTGGCATCCAGAATGACCAGGCTGAAAGTATTCATCAGGCGACGCCCTCCATGCTGCCGAGCATGTAACACTGCTCTTCGGTGAGATGGTCGTAATGGCCCTGTAAAAAACCCTCGCAGTCGATCAGGGTCTGTTTGAGTGGCACCGAGACCCCGGCGATGCCGGTATGGGTAGCCGTGGACCAGAATGGCTGGGTCAGGTAGCGCTGCAGCTTGCGTGCGCGCATGACTATCTGGCCATCCTTCGGCGACAGCTCCTCGATACCGAGCATGGTGATGATGTCTTCCAGTTCCCGGTAGCGGGCCAGGTGTTCGAGTACGCCCTGGGCGACGCCATAGTGTTTGGCGCTGAGGGTGTGCCGGTCCATCAAGCTGCTGCTGGACTGCAGTGGGTCAACCGCAGGATAAATGCCCTTGCCGGCCTGCGAGCGCGACAGGATTACGCTGCTGTCGAGGTGGCTAAGGATGGCATTGACTGCGGGGTCGGTCATGTCATCGGCGGGCACGTAAACCGCCTGCACCGAGGTGATGTTGCCCTGCCGGGTAGAGAAAATACGGTCCTGCATTTCTGCGACCTCGGTGGTCAGGGTTGGCTGATAACCGACAATCGCCGGCATGCGCCCGAGCAGGCTGGAGACTTCACTGCCGGCCTGGACGAAGCGGAAGACATTGTCCATGACAAACAGCACTTCTTTGTGCAGGCTGTCGCGTAAATACTCGGCATAGGTCAGGGCGGTGAGCCCAATCCGGAAACGCACACCCGGTGACTCATCCATCTGGCCGAACAGCATCAACGTCTGTGGCAGGATGCCGGTCTTTTTTAGCTCATGCCATAACTCGTGGCCTTCCCTGATGCGCTCACCGACACCGGCAAACACCGAGACGCCTTTGTGCAGCGTGGCGACGGCGTGCATGAATTCCATAATCAAAACTGTTTTGCCGACACCGGCACCGCCAAACAGCCCGGTCTTGCCGCCTTTGACAAAGGGGCAGAGCAGGTCGATGACCTTGATGCCGGTCTCCAGCACCTCGCTCATGCCGACGGCATCGTGCAATGAAGCCGGCTGGCCATGAATATGACGGAAGTCCTGTTTTGGTAATGGCGCGCCATCGTCCAGCGGTTCGCCAAAAATATTCAGCAGGCGACCGAGGCAGTCTGGAGAGACCGGCACCTGAACCGGCGCGCCGGTGTCGTATACCGCCATGCCACGCCTGAGGCCGGATGAGGTGTGCAGGGTTATCGCGCGAACGTGTTTTTCATCAAGATGCTGATGCACTTCAAACAAATAATTTTCATGGTCAATGGAGGCAGTCAGTGCCTGGTGTAGCGGTGGTAGTCGGTCGCAGGCAATAATAACCACTGGCCCATGAACGCCAACAATATTACCGATATATTCGTGCCCAATCTCTGCTTTGGCCGAGTTAATAACCACAGTCTCTCCTGATAATTTGTTATACAGGAATATGGAGTATGTGTTTAGTGTAAATCAAAATCGCCAGAAAAAGGCATGTTTGTAGTACACGATTGATCTATGCAGGGTGCTTGCTGTTGAGGAAAAAATACTGAGACAGAATCAGGACCTGATTGCCTGCAAAATATTGTTGCGCATTTCCCGGCTCAGTAACAGGCGAGCACGCCGGTCAACCTTGAGGAAGGCCTCGTTGAATTCGAGGTGTTCACTGTCGATGGATCTAAGGTATTCGGCACTGATCAGGGTTTCAATAAAATTCGAGATTAGCTGGCGGTCGGAAAAGTCGGGCGCGTTGAGTTCGTAGATCATGGCGATACGCTGCGCCATCTGGTAACAGCTGTTTTCCACCTGCTCACGTGGCATTTTTTTCTTGTCATCGTTGAGCAGCATGGAAATGGTCAAATAATAAACTTCGAGCACTGGTGAGATAACCTGTGCCAGCATGTTGAGGTGCATGAATGCAGGCGAACTGGAAGCCGGGCGGGTATAGACATCCAGCTGTTCATTCTTGATGATCAGGTCCTGGTGCGCCATGGCATCGAGCATCTGGCTGATAATGTCACCGAGCTCGTGTTCATCCCAGATCAAAAACAGTTCGGCCTTAATAAAGGGATAGGCCAGCGAGATAATGCTGATGATCTCTTCGCGGGTGTGGGTGCGCATGTTTAAAAAGCAGCAGGCGATCAGTGAAGGCATGGCCATCAGGTGTAGAGTGTTGTTTCTGTAATAGGTCATTGAGATCGACTGTTTTGCATCCAGGTAGATAATGTCACCGAGTTCATGCGGGCGGCGCCTGCTCAGTTTCAGCTCTTCGGTACGTTGTATCTGCTGGCGTCCATCAAGCTCGGTAATGATGATGTATTCAGAATAATTCAGCGAACGGATCAGCTCCTTATAGATACCGAGGGTTTGAATCAGTGCACGTTCATCGATGTGCTGCTTGGCTGTGGCAAGTAAAGCGGTGGCGACCAGGTTGCTGGGGTTTACCGAGGCGGCGCGGTTGATGTTGCGGACGATATTCTGCGACAGTCTGCTAACACAGGGGCGCAGCCACTTGGGGCGCGCATTGTCATCATAGTGTTCACTTTTCCATAGAGGGTTGATGCTGTCGATCAGCAGGTCTAGGAAAACCGGCTCGCCAAAGTTGGTATAGACCTTGCCGAAGTTGCCGCGAATCCTGAATATCGAAGTGATGGTGGTTAACAGGGTTTCTGATTTTTTCTCGTTGCCCATTAACTCGGCCTGATAGGCCTTGCCCTCCATCAGTTTTTCGTAGCCGATATAAACAGGAATAAAAGCCACTGGTTTTTGTCGTTCCTTGAGGTAACCGCGCACTGTCATCGATAGCATGCCGGGCTTTGGTTTAAGCAGGCGACCGGTGCGGCTACGGCCACCTTCGATGAAATATTCTATCGGCATGCCAAGCGCGAGCAGGCTGGAAATATATTCAAACAACACGGAGGAGTAAAGTTCGTTTCCACGAAAACGGCGACGAATAAAAAAGGCACCACAACCGCGCAGGATAGAACCAATCACCGGCATGTTCAAATTCCTGCCAGCGGCAATATAGGGTATCGCCAGGCCTTCACGGTGGATTAAATAGGACAGTAACAGGTAATCAATGTGGCTGCGATGGCAGGGCACGTAGACCAGCTCGTGGCTATGTGATAATTGTGCAAGTGACTCATTATTATTGACCTCAATGCCGGAATAAAATTTGTTCCAGAAGGTGGTCAGCAGTCGTTGTAAAACAGAAATGGTAATGTTGGTGCAGTCTGCCACAATTTCGTAGAGGTAACGTTGTGCCTGCAGGGTGGCTTTGTACTCATTAAGGCAGTCTTCGGTGCAACGCTTATCAATGGCGGCTTTGACAGTGGGCCTGAGCAGTAATTTTCGAACCAGCGTGCGCCGGTGCGAGATATCCGGTCCAAGCGTGGCAGAGCGGATGTTTTTCTGGTGCTCAGATAGCATGCTCTGTAGTGAATCGATAAATTCATCATTGCTGATATCGTTGAAATCAGCGGCCTTGATTGGAATTGCCCTGGAAAAATTGAGCAGGGTATCGCGACCGTGAAACAGGATGGTCAGCAGCTTACGTAAACGGCCCATGGCCCAGGCATCTGCAAACAGCATGTCCAGCCAGTTCTGCTGTTTGGCAACCGGCCGACCCCAGAAAACAGAGACAGGAACAAACTGGATTTCATCATCGGGGTGTTCACGCAGCAGCTCAATGATGCCGCGTATCATACGTGAGCGTTTAGGCTGTTTTTTGAGCCAGGCTTTGAAAGGACGACGTGAGGCAATGGTATAAACAGCATGCCAGTTGTCCAGGTAGGGCGAGGCTATGTGGTCGAGTGGTGAGGGCAGCCCGAGCCGCTGACACTCCATGTCGAGCACAAGCAGACTGGACCAGGCACGGTCATCCAGTACATAGATGACTGGCCATTGTGGATTGATGCCGAGTGCTTCGACGATGGCAGGTCTGCTGCGAACCTTGATCACGGATTGCAAAACCCGGCCAGCGAGCAGATTAAAATATCGTCTAAAATGCATCATGAAAAAGCATCCATCTATGAAACAACATCTTTAATAACCATAACATGATGGTAAGTGGTGTCTAGTTAAAAGTTTGAAAATCTGTATCACAGATGCTGTTGAATGGGCAACAATGAAAAAAATGTTTTGGCGATGCGTTGCCAGAAGCTGCGCGCCGGCTGTTGTGTAATAATTTCATCGCTACACTGCCAGGTAAGTTTGCCCCTTTCATTAAATTTAACCTGCCAGTATTTTTCTTCAGCGAGGTCTTCTAGAAAAGCCTGGTGTACGCTTTCCGTAAGCTGTGGGTTTTTTACAAAGATGCCGATTTCAGTGTTCAGGTTTTCGGATCTCGGGTCAAGGTTGAGTGTGCCAACATAAACAGAATCACCATCATAGATAATTGATTTGGCGTGCAGACTCAGGTAATCGATATTAATGGTTGAGGCAGAATAGGTAGAGCGGTACCTTGGTTCGGCACGAAACTCAAATAATTCAACGCCCATATTTAGCAGTTGGTGACGGTAGCGTTCATAGCCGGTGAACGCAGCGGTAACATCAATCGAAGCCAGTGAGTTGGTCAGCACTTTAATGTGCACGCCGCTTTCGAGTAGCGATTGTAGCGAGGCAATGAGTGCCTTGCTTGGAATAAAATAGGCACTGATGATCATCAGTTGTTTTTTAGTATGCATGTTGCACTGATAAAGTGTGTGCGCCATGTGCTTCTCATCAATAGAGTTGACGTTGGGCACGTCATAAAAGACCTGGGCCTTTGATGAGATTAACTGCCGTATCAAATCAGGATTATTGACCAGAGATTTTTTAACCGATGAAATGCGTTGAATAATTTTCCGGGAGACGGCAATGTTTGTGTTAAGGCGCTTGACCATGTGGTTGAAGTCGAGTCTGCGCGGCCGAAATGCAATTACGCGTCGGGCCGTCTTTGAAATTTCATTGTTCCAGAACAGGTCGAAACTATAGGAGAATTTTTTTACCGACTTGCCACAGACGAGCAGATCCAGGTCGCGAAACACAAAGGATTTGTTCAGGCCAAAGAATTCATCACCGATGTTTCGGCCACCAATGATAGAAGCTACATTATCGACGATCAGTAATTTGTTGTGCATGCGATGATTAAGTCGATTCAGGTTCCACAGTAATTCAAAAGTGCGAAGCAGCTGGTTTGGCCAGCGAACCCTGAAGGCGTTGAAAATACGCACTTCGATATTTTTGTGGCCGTTTAGCGTAGCAATACGGCGATCAGCACCGAGGGTATGTATGTCGTCGAGCAGCAGGCGCACACGCACGCCACGATCAGCGGCGTCGATAAGTTTACTGACTAATAACTGGCCGGAAACATCTGCATGCCAGGTGTAGTATTGTGCATCGATGCTGTGTTGCGCCTGTTCGATTAGTGCAATGCGCCAGGCTAGTGCCTCATCATTTTTATGAATGGCGAGAAATTTTGAATGCGTGTTCTGTAGCTGTAGATCAAAGAGTTTTGCCAGGGGCACAGAGTAATCTGGTTCTGTAGCATGACTGACAGGTTGATCTTTATGAAATGGCATGGATAAAGATTAGTATAAATTGTGTCGAAGGGCGCTGGCTTTTTGAGCCAGTGCTAAATTGAAGTAAAAGAATCAGGCAGTTGTTCGATGAATTGTGATTTGATTGTGTCAACCTGCTTCTGATCATAAGACAGCCAGCCTTCTGCACCCCAAACCACATCCGGCCAGCAGAAGTCATCGAAATGACGGCCAACAACATGAATATGTAGCTGGCTGACAATATTGCCGATAGCGGCGACGTTGAGCTTGTCGACAGTAAAATTATGCTTCAGGTGGTTTGAGAGCATATTAATCTCATCGAGTAACAGCTGTTGTTGCTGCACAGGTAACTCGTACAGTTCTGTGGCACTGGTTTCCGGAACCAGAATAAACCACGGTACTAATGAATTATTGAGCAAGAGAAGCCTGCTGGTTTGAAAACGGCCGAGGACGTAGCAGTCTTTTTCCAGTTTAGGGTCAAGCTTAAAAGTAGCTGAGTCAGTCATTAATTTTTAACCTGTTGAACGAGCACCCAGGGTTTGATGACCACGGCCCAAACCATGGCATCACTATCATACCAGTTTCTGGCCTGCTCATCGGGAACCGGCATGATCTGTTTATCCTGCATCCACTTTTCAAACATGGGCTTGTTGTCATCAACAAGGCTGGATGCCACGTCGATTAGATCCAGCTCTTCTGAGACGTAAATCGCCATGCCGCTGGCAAAGAAGTATTGCAGTTCACGCCAGGCGATTTTGGAAGTCTCGGCTACGATCTGTTGTTTGACCGCGTCATTTTCGATGTCGATCATGATTGTTGGCCGAGTCTAAAGGCCTCAATTAAAGCCATCTCTAGTTCGGGTTGTAAAGCAAGGTCATCAACGTCGAGATGCTCTTTGGCAATTTTGCTTACGGCTTCAGTAATGTGCTGTTCATGCCAGGCCTGCTCAAAACCTTCAGAATCAAAATAACCATTATTGAGGAATGCTTTAGCGAGCCCCTGTGCATCAGAGTAAACCAGCTCTTCGGCCTGCAACATTTCATATTCATAAGAATAAAGGTCCATGTTGTTGCTTTGGGCCAGTAAGGGCAGGAAGGAGTCGATGGTTTTCTGGTGTTTGATGTGTTCGTCAAGATCAACAACCATCGAAGGCGACAGTTTTTCGCCCTTGAAATAAAACTCAGCGCTGATGGTAATACTGTTTTTCATGACGGCTAAAATCCGGTAACAGGTGCAATTTAAATTATACCTTTAAAATCTTCATTACAGGTTCATTCAGAGATGGGTTCTCATTAAAGCCGGAAACCAGTAATACCGTGTTGCCGGTTTTGGTAAGCCTGCACTGCCTGGAAATCGAGATGCTCAGTTTTTTCCAGTCGTGGGTATCCTGTTCCTGAGCTTCGATGGGGATAACGCCCCAGTGTATTGCCAGTATTCTACAAACCTTTCTGTCTGGTGAGACACCCAGTAGTGGCGCAGTGGGCCGATTCGCGGCGAGAATTTTTGCTGTGGTACCACTACGCGTGGGCACGACTATGCCCTGAAGTTTCAGGTCCTGGGCCAGGGAAGTCACTGCATGTGAAACGGCCTTTCTTATTGAAAGAGTGGTAGAAGCCGTATGGTTGAGGTTGTTACTGCCAAACTCATTGTGCTCCCACTGATGGTTTTCTATTTCACGAAGTACCCGGTCCATTATTTTTACTGAATCGACCGGGAATTTACCAACTGCGGTTTCAGCAGAAAGCATAACCGCATCGGTGCCCAGTAATGCAGCATTGGCCACATCACCGACTTCGGCACGCGTAGGTCGGGAGCTTTCAATCATGGATTCGAGCATCTGGGTGGCGACGATAACCGGGCAGTTCAAATAACGAGCCCTGCTGATTAAGTCTTTTTGTATCAGTGGAACCTTTTCTGCCGGTAGTTCGATGCCTAGATCTCCGCGAGCGACCATGATGCCATAGGAAGCATTCAGGATGCCATCGATATTGGCAATGGCCTCAGGTTTTTCAATTTTAGCGATTATGGGGACGGGTGAGCCGTTACGCTTCATGTAATTTTTTAATACGTTGATGTCCTTTTCATTGCGCACAAAACTGAGTGCTACAAAATCGGCACCGAGTTGCATGGCAAGTTGAACATCCTTTTTATCTTTTGCGGTAAAGCTGGATACCGAGATATTGGAATCTGGCAGGTTGATGCCCTTGTTGTTTTTTAGTATGCCGCCGTGTATTACCTTGCAGTGAATGTCCTGGCCGCTTATTTTTTGCACGCGTAGTTCGAGGTTGCCATCATCGAGCAGGATGCGTTCATCTTTTTTTACGTCTTTATAAAGCTGCTTGTATTGAGAAATTATAAGGTCTTTATCGCCAATTTTCTGGTTGCAGCTAATTTGAACGGCGGAGTTTTTTCTGAGAGTAATAGAACCTGATTTGAAAGCGCCAGTTCGAATCTTGGGGCCACACAGATCCATCAGGATGGCAACGTGTTGCCCCATGCTAGCAGCGGTGTCTCGAACCAGTTGAAAAGATTCGCAGTGCTGTTCATGGCTGCCGTGTGACATATTTAACCTGAAAACATTGACGCCAGCCTTGATGAGTTTTTCTACTACCGGCCTGTTGGTCGATACCGGGCCAAGCGTGGCAATGATTTTGGTGCGTCGCCAGTGCAGAGAAGTTTTCTTTGCCTGCTTGTGCTTCATTATGGCCTCCCTGTGTAGTGTATTGTCAGCACAGCTGGATTAGCCCATGCTGACTAAAGATTTTATCGGGGATCAGGCGATTTTTTTACAGGCATCAATGCAGTCTTTGCAGGATTCGGCGCAGGCTTTACAGGCAGCGTGTTTTTTCTCGTGCTTGCGGCATTCTTTTTCACAGTCTTCACAGACAGAGATGCAAACTTTTGCCACAGCAGCAAGGTGGGAAGATTGGTAGGAGGCCATTTGTGAGAGTGCGGTACACATGGCCAGGGTTTCTGATAAAACATCCATGCAGTTAACAATAGAAGTATCACCGTCTTTTAGCAGTTCGATGCAGTGGTCATTGCAGGCCATGCCGGTTTTAACGCAGTCCAGTGCGGCATCGATGATGTCCTGATTACCGCTGGCATGGTTATGCATATCGTGATTATGCTCTGATGCGGAAAAGGCGCTATCGCTGGCAAATGTTGCAGCGACGGCGGCCGCACCCAGTAATATGTCTCTGCGGCTTTTGTTTTCTATTGTTTTCATGTTTCAATTTCCTGAAGGTGTATTTTTGTTGTTACAAATGATAGAACAAAAAATAACGAGTGAGAAGCGATACTCAGTTTAGTTGTTCAAGTTTTCTGTACAAAGTACGTTCACTGACCCCCAGTTTTTTGGCCAGCTCAGTTTTATTATCAATGTGCATCATAGCCCATTGCAGATAACGCCTCTCCAGTTCTTTCAGGCTGATCAGGTCTGAAAAACAGGTCTTGTCACCTTTATCAATTTCCGCGGCACACTCTTCAGGAAGATGCTGCGGTTCGATGACATCACCATCGGCCATCAATGTTGCCCGTTGTACGATGTTGCTGAGCTCGCGGATATTGCCGGGAAAGGGGTAATGCTGCAATTGGTCCAAAGCGGCCTTTGACATGGTGATTTCATATTCAGGATAAAACCGTTGCAGCATGGATTCAACCAGCAGTGGAATGTCTTCGGTACGCTCCCTGAGCGAGGGCAGGTGCAGGGGGAAGGCGCTGATGCGGTAGTACAGGTCCTGCCTGAACTCGCCGGCATCGACCATCGACCTCAAATTCTGGTGGGTGGCAGAGACCAGGCGAAAATCAGCTTTTAATGGCTCGATGCCGCCGACGCGCCTGAATGTCCCGGTTTCCATTAAGCGTAATAACTTGGTCTGTAAATTGAGTGGAATATCTCCGGTTTCGTCCAGGAATAAGGTACCGCCGCTGGCGGCCTCGACCAGGCCAATTTTTCGCGACTGGGCGCCAGTGAAGGCGCCTTTTTCATGGCCGAACAGCTCGCTTTCAAACAGTGATTCGGTGAGGCCTGAGCAGTCCACGGCGACAAAGGGGCCTTTGGCCCGGCTACTGGATTTGTGTATGGCCTCGGCAACCAGCTCCTTGCCGGTACCCGATTCACCCTGTAGCAAAACACTGACATCACTGCAGGCAACCCGCTGTACCATTTCAATAACGGTATTAAAGGCGATGGAATGGCCGACCAGCCCTTCGGCCTGGGGTTTGGTACTGGCACATTTGACCGGTGCCATGGTTTCCAGAAAATAGGCTATTTCGCCGGCTTCGTCGTGGATCGGGCTGAGCTGGACATCGACGTGTTCATCGCCGTGTTCAGTATGGTGTACATGCAGGGAACGTTGTGCTGAGTTACTTTCGAGGCAGAGTTTTAATGGGCAGGTCTCTCCAGCCAGATCACAGGGTTTTTTATAATGATGGGAAATCTCGTAGCAGTGACTCTTGCCATCGACCCTGAAGCCGTACTGTTTCTGGTAGGCCGCATTGGCGGCGATGATGACGTAGTTCCGATCCATCAATATGGTTGGGTTGGTGTAGCTGTTGAGCAGTTCGTCCAGAAAGGTGTCATCACCCAGGCTTATTTTTGAGATTTTTTTTGATGTCATAACTTGTCAATCTTGAATATTTTGGCAAAGCATTGTCATTTTTGACAGCACATCATGACACAATCGCCATAAATGGCATAATTTTTTATCTATTTTTTAAACACAAACTGACAAATATGGCTTAAGTTTTCTTATCTTGTTGTTTTTATTGATGATACTAGAAACTGGCCTGAACCTTGCTGTGTATGTGTTTATTGATAACAACAGAGATGAGGAAAAGCCATGGCGCACATTGTCATACTTGGAGCCGGCGTAGGGGGTTTACCCTGTGCTTACGAAATGAAGGAAGAGCTGGAGAAGATGCACCAGATCACCATTATTAATGAGCGTGATCATTTTCAGTTCACCCCGTCTAATCCGTGGGTTGCTGTTGGCTGGCGCACGCATGAAAATATCTCTGTGCCACTGGCGCCCGTGCTGGCAAAAAAAGGCATCAACTTTATTCAGGATCGAGTGACCAGAATCGATGCTGAAAATAACAAACTGGAGCTACAGAGTGGTGATCCGGTTGATTATGATTATCTGGTTATTACCACTGGTCCCAGGCTTGCCTTTGAAGAAGTACCGGGCTCCGGCCCCGAAGGTCATACCGCTTCAATCTGTACTACGGAGCATGCGGTGACGGCGATGGGTGATTACAACAGGCTGCTTGAAAATCCCGGCCCGGTGATTATTGGTGCCATGCCTTTCGCCAGCTGTTTCGGCCCAGCTTATGAGTTTGCCTTTATCCTCGATTGTGCGCTGCGTAAAAAGAAGCTACGTAGCAAAGTGCCAATGACGTTTGTGACCTCAGAGCCTTACATTGGGCACCTGGGACTTGGTGGTGTGGGTGACTCCAGGGGCATGCTGGAAAGTGATCTGCGCAATCACAATATCAAGTTCATCACCAATGCAAAAACCACCAAAGTGGAAGATGGCATGATGTATGTTGATGAAATGGATGATGATGGCAATGTGAAGAAACAGCATGAGCTGCCATTTAACTATTCAATGATGTTGCCTGCGTTCAAGGGTGTCGATGCAGTGGCAGAGGTTGAAGGCCTGTGCAATCCCCGTGGTTTTGTCATGATTGATGAGCATCAGCGTAATCCAAAATACACCAATATTTATTCAGCAGGCGTGTGTGTGGCTATTCCCCCTGTTGAAGCCACACCTGTTGCAACCGGTGCACCCAAAACCGGTTATATGATTGAGTCTATGGCGACCGCGATAGTGAAAAATATCGCAAGTGAAATTAATGGTAAGGAGCCTGAAGCCAATGCAACCTGGAATGCCATCTGCCTGGCTGATATGGGTGACACCGGAGCGGCCTTTGTTGCCCTGCCGCAAATACCACCGCGAAATGTTACCTGGTTCAAGAAGGGTAAATGGGTGCATCAGGCGAAAATCGGCTTTGAAAAATACTTTATACGCAAAATGAAAAAAGGCAATACCGACCCATTGTACGAGCGTTTTATTCTCAAAACACTGGGCATTAAAAAACTGGAAGATTAGAAATTACGATTTGATTGGTGATTGAGGTGGGAATATCTCAAGTGAGGGCAGGGATGCCATTGCCTCATTTCATTTTTCAGCTGATTCCAGTAAAGTAGCAATGCAGCGTTAATAGATTGGCGCTTAATTTTTAATCAAGAAATTTGTATGAGAAGCATAAAAGCCATCGTTGTAGGCAGCCTGGTTGTAATTGTAGTTGTCCTGCTGATGCAGCTTGCCTATCTTTTCCTGGCCGTCGCCTATAACGCTTATGCAAAAGATTACCCCTTCCTGAATGACATTGCAGGCTCCTTTAGATACCTGATTGGAATTCCTGTGTTTATCATCATTATGTTTCTCGGTGGCTATCTCACCGCGGACATTGCCAGAAAACAAGTCGCGATTCATGGCTTTCTAGTTGGTGTCCTTACCGCCAGTGGCATGATCATTCCCACGCTGGAAAATGCAGATTTGACAATGACGGGAATAGTTATATTTATTCTTTCTATCGTAGCGACCACTGCTGGTGGCCTGTACTGGCAAAAAGAAATTAATAAAATCGCCTGATAGTGATTAGGCGTTAAGACTAAATCTCGATTTATTAGCACCCATCTTTATGACTGCTCATGGTCAGCGCCGGCCAGTGATGACTTAAATGATAATGATTATCAAAAGCCCTGATTTTGTTATGGTAAATGATCTGTTAGTATCAACGTTCACAGCGACAATAATGGTCAAAAAAAGCTGTTTAAATAACAAAATATAATCCATTCGGAGGAAAGATAATGAGGAGATGTCTGGGAATTTTAACCGTGTCGTTACTGGGCGGTGTTATGCTGGGCTGTATTGGCACTGATGGGCCGATGAATACAGCAGCTCAGAAAGATAGTGCAGAGTTGGATAAGACTTATGTACCGGCACTGTTTTATAGCAGTGTGGGGATGAATGAACTGCTAACTCAGGATGCATTGAATACACTCGATGGGACGAATTCTGTCTGGAGCAGCTTTAAGGCCAAATACGCCAATTATTATAATTGGGGCAGTTATTTTGGTGCTGTTGATGCCAATATTGCTACAGCCTCGGATCATTATGCAGGTATTTTAGATAATCCTTCCGCCACCTATCCTGCTGATTTAACTACAGCGCACGATGCACTGGAATCAATGCGTGATACATGGTCATCAATGCGCGAAGCCAGCGGTATTCGTAATTATTTCTTCGATAAAATTACCGCAGCTCATCACACTATGGAGCCTGTGGCTGGTGCTAATAAAGTTTTTTTGAGCAGTGCTCAATCAGCTGATGATGCATTAACATTGCAAAATGCCCTGATTGCTGTTCTGCCAGATTTCAGTGCAGACTGGAGCAATCTGGTTGATGCATATGGCGATGGTGATTCAACTAATGGGCTATATGATTTTGGTACGGATAAAGCTGCTGCGCTGGCGAAGAACATCAGCAATGCTGATCCGGTAGCACCTGGCATGGCGCAGATGATTGCTAATCTAACTAGTGTATTGGAAACTTGTGATACTACAAGCTATACACCAGTTGCTGCGAACTACACTAAGGGCACTTATAACTCGGCTACAGCTGATGCCTGTGACACCATGATTTATGTATCTTCGATGATCAAATCAAAATTTGTCCCCGTATTTGTTGCTTTTGGTGATTTCCTTACAGCATTTATGTCAGAAGTGACTGCTGGTAGTAGAGCGTTGATCCCAGCGCTTTACTGTACGGGTAATCCTCCTGATGCGGCCACAACGTGTGGTGGCAAAGCAGGAACATTGAATCTTTTGAATGCTTATGCTGGTGCGATGATGGGTTTTGGCATGCACTTGCCTCAGAGTGATAGCATGAACCTGCCTAAAGCTTTGGGCTGGAAGGATAGTATGGACACAGCAGGAGTGGAGCTGGAGAATGCGATGGTAATTCTTGGTGCATCTGCAGACCTTGCTGAAGCAAAAGCGGCGGGGGCTCACGAGGCTATTGAAGGGATTCGTACAGCTATGCACTACATGTGTTCTGATTATGAAAATATCACAACCATGATGACTGAGCTCAATGAATATCATGCGGTCTTTGAGGATATTTTATTAATTGCTACAGACGCTGGTGCGCCGAAACCTTCTTTGACAGCTCAGGAAGTAGCAGATATAGGTGCTTTGATGGCAGCATTGCAATCCGCCTTTTCTAGCATGAGTGGACAGGTTGATGTGCTGGATTATGCTGCATGGAGTATGGAAGGCGTGGATCTTGCGTCATTGCTTGCTGATCAGTCAGCAAATATTGATGCTCTGGTCGCTGCAATAGCAGCTTATGATGCTGACACTAATGACAATAGTGCAGACATTGCTAACCTGTCGATGAACCTTAAGAAGAAATATGTGCCGTTCTTCAAGCAGTTTGGTGATTTCTCACCGGCACAGGCAACCTAGTGTTTTTATAATACTGTTAATAAAAAAGCCGGGGCAAGCCCCGGCTTTTTTGTGTCTGATCGTAGTGATCTTGCTAGTACTGACGCAAAGTCGAAATAAAATGCTTACGATAATACAACGCTGCGCTAATACCATTAGCCGTTATGTCAATAATTTTCCAGCTATTGCCCAGTCGCTTCATGCGAAAGTCCAGTCGGTCAGGGCGTTGGTTGGGACTGAAAAGTAACACAGTAACAAGAGCATCATTGTTGCCACGATATTGTGCACGTCGAAAATTGAATCGAATTGAGCTGGCGTTGTAATTGCTCAGGTGCTTATCCAGGCTGGTGAGAAAAGCTTTCTTAACGCGAGTTTCTAAATCTGTCAGATTTGATGCATTCATGTGCCGTGCAAAGGGGCCAGCTATCCAGTAGGTCATCTGGTCAAAAGCAAAATGTGGGATAATTTCATTTTCGATAAAACCACGTAGTAGCTCGGGTCGGGTGTTGTCCCGGTTGGCGCTGAATTTCTGTAGTTTGTCCAGAGCGGTCTGGATAGTGGTTACAGGATTTTCTATGCCTGGCTGAGGTGTCGGGTAGTAACCATTAAATGCCTGCGCAGCTCCAGATAGACTGAATAACAGAATAAGGAAAATTGTAATATGGTTTTTCATTGTGGTTCTCGTGTATTTGTTTTGTAGGAGGCATTGTGAATGCCTTCGTCAGCAGGGCTACTTTACCCTGATGATTAGGAAAGTTCGAGCGGAAATCGAAATTCACCCAGTAAAATAAAGAGTGCTACAATCAGCTAAGAGTTATGCATGTAAAATACTTGCTCAGAGCAAGCTGGTGAAAACGTTTTATGTCCATGAACCACAATACAAAATATTCAGCCATAGAAGAGAAAGTCTATGCCGAGCAGGTCAGACTGCTGTATCGGGCCTTGCCAGCCAGTATTGCGGCGAATTTAATTGCCAGCTTACTAATTGTATATATTCAATGGAATGCAATAGCGCATGATAGCCTGGTCATTTGGCTATGCGTGTTTGTGGTATTTATATTGTTGCGCAGTGTGCTCTGTATAAAGTATACCAGGACAGCAGAGATTGGTGATTACCGCCCCTGGGGGACTGCCTTCAATATTGGCGCTGGTATGGCCGGGCTGTTATGGGGGGCGGCTGGGATTTTAATGTTCCCGGCAGGCAATGAGCTGCACCAGATGACGCTGATTTTTTGTCTGCTGGCGATGAGCACGGGTGCGGTAAGCAGTCACTCATTTCTTAAAACGCCGCCATATATATTTTTGGTTTTTACGCTAACACCCCTGTTTTTTCGTATCATGTACGAAGCCAATCGTTTTGCTTTCTTTTTTGAAGCAGCGCTTGTGCTTAGTGTTGTTTTTTTCCTGTCGAGCGCAAAACGCAATTATGAGTCTACGGCCAGCAATATTCGGCTGCGATTAGATGCCGCTGAGAAAGAAAAAGAAATCAAAAAGAACCAGAAAATTGCGGAGCAGGCAAATCATGCCAAGGATGAATTTCTATCCCTGATGAGTCATGAGCTGAGAACGCCGCTAAATGCAATACTTGGCTTCAGCCAGTTGTTAAAGGCCGATGCCAAAGACAAAATAATTAAAGATAATGCCCAGGAGATATCAAATGCGGGCAATCATTTGCTGGAACTAATCAATGAGATTTTAGATTTATCAAGTATCACAATCGAGAGGTTATCGCTGAACATGGATAACTTCAGTTTAAATAGAGTTATTTCCAGGTGCCTGTCGATAATAAGACCACTGGCGATTGAGAATAATATAACTATTACCGATGAGATAACAGAAAACTCAGATTATATAGTTTATGCGGATCAAACCAGAATCAAACAAATAGTGCTCAATTTATTGTCTAATGCGATTAAATATAATAAAGCTAAAGGTAATATTCTTTTGCGTTGTGAAGTGATCAATTCAAAGCGACTGCGAATATTTGTCATCGATACTGGTATTGGTATGACAGAAGAACAGCAGGCTAATTTATTTATCCCATTTGAGCGCCTGGGTGCGGAAAGCACTACAATAATAGCTGCAGGTATTGGACTTAACATTATGCGTAAAGTTCTTGAAGAAATGGGAGGTGATATTGGTGTTGAAAGTAAAATTGGAAAAGGTTCTACTATCTGGTTTGATATAAATCAATCTAATATAAAGGCCTGATTGAAGTTGTTTAAGGTAGTGATAAAACTATGCTCAGGTATTTTAATAATATTTGCCTTAGGGGTTGGCTGCCAGTTTGAGTTTAGCATCCAGTGCCTGTTGTAACCGCTGCTGGTTTTGCCATTCTTCACGTTTTATTTCCAAGTATTCTTCTTCGTCCATTTCGTGCAACTGCGGGTAGCTGTCATTCTTTGTAAACCAGCCTGTTAATGTTGCTTCATGGCGATGGTCTTCGGGTAGTGACTGGGCGCTGAAAAAGGCATTAACTGCAAGATGGTAGCGCATTACATTACGCTCGATAATGCCGCGGATACCCTGTACCGGTTCTGGCTTTCCATCTATGATGATCTGGCTGAAACCGGTCTTGCCGCT
>JAPHSZ010000112.1 GCA_026196545.1 Gammaproteobacteria bacterium | reverse complement strand
TACCAACGTGCTACTGGTTTTTGTCACGGGTGTTTTCCTGATGCGCTCAGCAGGTTGTGCCATCAACGACTACGCCGACCGCGATATCGACTGCAATGTCACCCGCACCAAAGACCGCCCGCTGACTAGCGGCAGAATCAGCGTAAAAGAAACGCTGATCATATTTGCCGTACTTTGCCTCGCTGCCTTCGGCCTGGTGCTATTGATGAACCCGCTCACCATCGTGATGTCACTGGGCGGACTGGTACTTGCCGCCAGCTACCCCTTCATGAAGCGCCACCATTATCTGCCGCAGGTACACCTTGGCGCGGCCTTCGGCTGGGCCGTACCTATGGCCTACACCGCACAGACTAACGAACTCAGCCCGATCGCCTGGCTGTTATTCATCGCTACCGTATTATGGACCACCGCCTACGACACCATGTACGCCATGGTCGATCGCGAAGACGACCTGAAAATCGGTGTAAAATCTACGGCTATTCTTTTCGAAGATGCGGATAAACTCATCATTGGCATTATTCAGGGCATACTCATACTCTGCCTGATTATGATCGGCCAAAATGCGGGACTGGGTATTTATTACTATACCGGCGTACTACTGGCCACTGGCCTGGCAATCTGGCAACAACACCTGATACGCGACCGGCAACCAGCCCAGTGCTTGAAGGCATTTGTAAACAACAACTGGTTTGGACTGGTGCTATTTGCAGGCATTTTCCTTGACTATCAAATTGGAGGCATCAAGCCATGAAATTCATTTCTACCACACTGACCTTGCTCACATTCTTATTTGCCTGCAACTCGCACGCTTCTGACCTCAACAAAGAACAAATCTGGGCAGATGAAATAGAAGACACCCTGATGGATGGTGAGATCATCATGCTCGACGATGGCAGCAATGAATTTCTCAGCCTCTTCACCGAAGCCACTGAAGACCAGCAACGCGCCGCCATCATCATGCACGGCACCGGCATTCACCCCGACTGGGAACAGGTCATCCGGCCACTGCGCATCGGCCTCACCGAACACGGCTGGCACACGCTCTCAATTCAAATGCCCATCTTGCCCAACGATGCCGAATATACTGAATACGCCCCCCTCTATAAAGAAGTCGCACCGCGCATCAACGCCGCCATGAAATATTTAAAAGAAGACGGCTACAAAAAAATTGTTCTAATCGGCCATAGCCAGGGCAGCACCATGGGCAGCTACTACCTGTCAGAAAACAAAAACGACGTACTCGGTTTTGTCGGCATCGGCATGCCCGACCTGCACGACGACGTGCGCATGATGAACACTGAAAGCCTGAAGAAAATCACCACACCCGTGCTCGACATCTACGGCAGCGATGATTTAAAAAGCGTACTCGACAACAACGAGAAACGCATGGCCGCCGCCAACAAGGCCGGCAACAAACGCTACAGCCAGCTCGCTATTAAAAACGCCAATCACTTTTTTGAAGGCAAGCAAGATGAACTGATCAGATGGGTGGCTGACTGGATGGGCAGGCTGGATCAATAAGCTCCAACTATTTATTCAACGGCGCCCGCGCCAGACTCAGCACTGTAATCTTTTCAACACCAGCCTTTTTCAACACACGTGATAATTCATTTACGGTTGAACCCGTCGTCACAACATCATCAACGATCACCACATGCTTTTGCAGCAATGGTTTGAGCATTTCAAACGCGCCACGAATATTTTTCCTGCGAGCTTTGGCATCAAGCCCGGTCTGTGCGCTGGTATCACGAATGCGCTCGACACGATTTAATTCCATCGGCCAGCCCGTTTTTTTTGATAAGGCTCGTGCCAGTTCTATCGACTGGTTAAAACCACGCTGGCGCAGGCGTTTTTTGAATAGCGGTACGGGCAGGATACAAATATCTTCATCAGAACCTGTCTTTTCGACACAGCCTGAAACTGCCAATAACTCTCCCAACAAACGTGCATGTACCAGTTTTTCGTTGAATTTAAGTTGCTGAATCAACCAGACCACTGGATACTGATAACTGAGCACGCTAAAGGCTTTATCGTAATAAGGAGTTTTTTTCTGGCATCGACCACAGACAATGTTTTCTGGAGTGTCTGGAGGCAATGGCAAGGCACAGGTAGCACAGGCCGCATTATTAAAGGGTAGAAGCTGGTAACAATGCCCACATAAATCCATGCCATCGTGGCCTGAACTTCCACATAACAGGCATCGAGGAGGATACAATAATTTCACGCCTGAATGAATGACTGATTTGAATAATCCTTTAATATCCATTTTCTTAAATCCTTATCTAGCTAACACACAACCACATACATTTCTTGTCAAACTGCCCACTTAGAACTAGACTGCAATATAACCATAAATAACAAAGGGATGTCACATGTTCAGATCAACACCAGCTAAGATTATCTTCGTATTACTCATCATACTTGGTTTCATGCAACTAACCGCCAAAGTGACCGTTGAAAAACAGTCACAGGAAAACACACAAAAATTACAACAACAAAAATATTCACAACAACTACAGCAAAGCAGAGAAAATAAAAAAATAGTTAATGCCAATAATGCACAACGGAAACATAATCTTGTATTAGACGCAATGGGAAGATCTTTAACTTCTATACAGAATTACGTGGAAGATTTCAGGAATGTAGGTGGTGACTGGCCGGAAGATCTGACCGACATGGGCATGCAATCTGAAACAGCAGTCAGAAGCAAATACATACAAAGCGTTAAAATAGATAACGGTGAAATTTACGCTTTTTTAGCTCCGCAGTTTGGGGATAATAAAATTCTTCGCATGTACTATAAAGCCGGAACATGGAACTGCACGACGAATTTATTATTGGCAGGAAAAAAGACAATTGCAAGAATGCCATGTTCTGAAGATCCAGATGTTTCTTTTAATGGCAGGTATATTCAATAACAGCAAGGTCACCTAAGCAGCATAATGGTAGCTTTAACTCACGAAAACAGGCGATGCAAGTTGCCTGTTTTTTTATGTTATCCATAAAAAATAATGCAGGAATACTAACTCTCCCGAATTTCCATTATCTTCTACACCCCCTGTCGTGGCATAATAGCTCATGTTTACCCTCAACAGATATACAGCGCCCCTATGAGCAATTTACGACACGACTGGACGATGCAGGAAATCACTGCACTCTTCGACTTACCCTTCAACGACCTGCTTTTTCAGGCACATAGCCTGCACCGCGAGCATTTCGACCCGAACCACGTTCAGGTCAGTACGCTGCTCAGCATCAAGACCGGTGCCTGCCCCGAGGACTGTTCCTACTGTTCACAGAGCGCACGCAACAAAGCCAAGATTGAGCGTGAACGCCTGCTGCCACTAAACGAGGTGCTGGAAAAGGCACAGCAGGCCAAGGACAATGGCGCGACCCGCTTCTGCATGGGTGCCGCCTGGCGCGGGCCAACCGATACCAATCTGGATCGTGTCATCGACATGATTTCAG
>JAPHSZ010000144.1 GCA_026196545.1 Gammaproteobacteria bacterium | reverse complement strand
CTTATCAGACCAATTCTATAGTACTGTTTGCGTGCTTGCCAGTTTAAATTTAAATATAAGCTTTAGTATCTAATTTTAGTACCTAAATTTGTAGAACACATATATAATGAGTCTTAATTGTATTTAAAGCTGTGATTTACAATAGTGAATCTAGTAAGCTCGGTCTCTCTATTTTTGGATGTTTGAATTAGCTGGATCGCTTTTATCGGCAAATTCGTGCATTTAAAATAAATAATAAAAAATAATACTATCGCGTGCTAGAAGTTTCATGCGATATTGCCGTATCTGACTATAATTGAAATCTAATGAATAATATTCGCATAAATGTGAAGAGGCAGAATAAATTATGACAAGTATATTGTTAGTGGATGATTCAGCATCCATGCGTGAAATGGTTTCGTTTACCCTGAGAGGAGTAGGGCACGAGGTAAGTGAAGCTGAAGATGGTGTGGAGGCTCTTGAGTTTGCTAAAAACACTTCCGTGGATCTGGTGATTACTGATGTAAACATGCCTAACATGGATGGCATTACTTTGACTGCAGAATTACGCAAGCTGGATAATTATAAGTTTATTCCGATATTGATTTTGACCACAGAAACAGGGTCTGTAAGGAAAGAGCAGGGGAAAGTTGCTGGAGCAACAGGCTGGATAGAAAAACCTTTTGATCCAGATCACTTGCTTGGAACTATCAATAGGGTGTTGTAATTGATGCCTGGTGTAATGCTTGTGCTCGCATTAACTTATTGATATTTAAATCATTTTTTAATTTTATCTGAAAAAAGAAGCAGCCAGATGGATTCAGACGTAAATATAGATTTATCCCAGTTTCACGAAGTTTTCTTTGAGGAATGTTCAGAGGGAATGGAAATCATGGAATCGGGTTTGCTCAATTTAACGAGCGATTCAGACCCGGAGGTTATTAATACCATTTTCCGTGCAGCACACTCTATTAAGGGTGGTGGCGGTACTTTTGGTTTCTCTGAAATCTCAGACTTTACCCACGGTATGGAAACTATCCTGGATGAAATGCGTAATGGAAAACTGGCTGTTACACCCAGAGCTGTTGAGTTATTGCTGGCTGCGCTCGACTGTCTGCGTGACATGGTGCAGTGCAGCAAGGATAAAAAACCCATTGATCAGGCGCTGGTTTCAGACCTGCATCATCAGCTTGAAACATTTGTCAGTGGCGGCGAAGAGTCAGTACCCGAACAGCCTGTAGAAACTACAGTTGTTGAAGATGTTGAAGAAGAACCGGATGAAGTAGCGGTCTGGCATATTGCTTTTTACCCTCATGAAAATATGTTTTACACGGGTAATGATCCTTTTCGTTTGATCCGTGAGCTGCAGTGCCTGGGGGATCTGGATATTGCAGTGAATCATGAACGCCTGCCGGAATTTGAGAAAATGGATGCGCAGGGCTGTTATCTGGGATGGGATATGGTGCTCAAGGGCAATGTTTCTCTGGATCAGATTAATGAGATTTTTGAATGGGTAGAGGATGACTGTGATCTTCAGGTTACCCAGAAAAATGAAGAAACAGCTGAGAAAAAAGTTGAACAGCCCGCTGAAGTCAAAGTGCGAGAGATGGATGAACCGAAAATGGGTCGACGCCGCACAGACAAGCCGAGTTTTTCAAATCAGGAATCGACATCAATTCGTGTTGGCATTAACAAGGTTGATGGCTTAGTTAACCTTGTGGGTGAGTTGGTTATTACACAGTCTATTCTGAGTCGGGTATGCAATGACCTGGGCATGGAAAGAAATGAAAAACTGAGTGAGTGTCTGGATCAGTTAGAACGCAATACCAGAGACCTGCAGGAGCAAACAATGGGCATACGTATGTTGCCTATCGATTTTGCTTTCCAGCGCCTGCCTCGCATCGTGCACGATTTGAGCCGTTCGCTTAATAAGAAAGTGGAGCTTAAATTCTCTGGTGAAACCACCGAACTGGATAAAACCGTACTGGAAAAAATTGGTGACCCGTTGATGCATCTGGTGCGTAATGCATTAGATCACGGGATTGAATCACCTGGTGACCGTGTTGCTGCGGGTAAAGATGAAAAGGGCCTGATCAGTATTAATGCATACCATCAGGGCGGTAACATTATTATTGAAATTTCTGATGATGGTGCTGGATTAAGCCCGGAAAAAATACTTAACAAAGCCCGCGAAAAAGGCCTGGTTGAAAGCTCAGATGAATTAACCGAAGCCCAAATTCAGAATTTAATATTCCGCCCTGGTTTTTCCACCGCGGTTGAAATTAGTGATGTATCCGGTCGCGGTGTTGGTATGGATGTGGTGAGACGCAACATGACCGATTTAGGCGGTACTGTCGATGTGATGTCAAAGCCCGGAAAAGGCAGTATTTTCACTATAAGACTGCCGCTGACAGTTGCTATTCTCGAAGGCCAGATGGTTAGTGTTGGTGATCAGGTATTTATTGTACCGCTGTTGTCCATTATTGAGTCACTGCAGGTTAGCGAAAAAGATATTAATGCCGTTGCCAATAAATCGGAGCTTTATCCGTACCGTGATGAATACATCTCTGTGATACGTTTGCGTAAGATGTTTAATGTCCAGACGGATGATGAAGATGAAGACAGAACCGGCCTGTTGGTTGTGATTGATATCGGCGGTCGACGTGTTGGTTTATATGTTGATGATGTGGTTGGGCAGCAGCAGGTAGTGATCAAGAGTTTAGAACAGAATTATCAACAGGTTCCGGGTATAGCGGGTGCAACCGTATTGGGTGATGGTGCCGTCGCTTTAATTCTTGATGTTCTTGGTCTGGTGCAGCAATTTCAATTGTAGGTTTGATGACTGTTATAAAATTAACGATGGAACATAATGATCTACAGGTTTAGGTGGTAACTAATAGCGATGCGAACGATAGCAGTTATTAATCAGAAAGGGGGTGTCGGCAAGACGACGACTACCGCCAATCTTGCACATGCATTCGCAATAAAAGGGCATTCAGTTACAGGTATTGATATGGATCCTCAGGGGCATTTGGCAGCGCACTGGGGTCGCTATCAAAAAGATGCACAAGGTGTTGACCGGGTGTTGCAGGGTGAGAAAGCAATCGCTGAGGTTGTGGTTTCTGCTCGAGATAACCTGCAGCTGGTTCCGGCAGGCAGGGATCTTAAGAGTGTTGAACGTGGAGAAAGTGGTGAGTTATCACCGGGTCAGTTAAAAGATGCTTTAACTTCCGTGGCTGATACCCAGGACTTTATTTTTATTGATTGCCCTCCAGCGTCAGGTTTGTTGATTGATTATGCCCTGACTGCGGCAGATGAAATGATTATTCCGGTAGCCGCTGATTATCTGGCCTTACGTGGTCTGTCGGATATCATGGAGACCGTTGGAAAGTTTGAGCAACAGCTTGATAAAAAATTCAAGTTATGGGTTGTGGTAACGCGTTTTCACACGCGACGTAAACTGTCGTGGGAAGTGCGGAATAAATTGCTGGAATATTTTCCAGATAATATGCTGGCGACCAGTATTAGAGAAGCTACCGTTCTGGCAGAGTGCCCCAGTTTTGGTAAAACGGCTTTTGAGTATAAAGGTGCAAATTTTGGTGCGTATGATTACGCATCGTTAGCTAGAGATCTTTTGAACGGAGAATGCTATCGTGGGCAAGAGTGATAATAAATCTCAGGTTTTGGGTGATGACCCACTGGCGTGGTTAAATGCCGGGGCGGATACAGCTAAAAAGCCAGAAAAGAAAAAGGCGGCTACCAAAAAGAAAACGGCGAAGAAGGCCAGGCCCGCAAAAGAAAAACCTGTAAAAGATAAGCCAAAGAAACAGGCTAAGGCTAACAAACCTGAGGCAAAATCGGAACAGGCTAAAACAGAATCAGCTAAAGCATCAAATCGACTTGAGCTTGACTCTTCATTGGTGATTAATAAAGCCAGTGATATTTATGAGCAGCTTAAAAGTGTTGATACGAGTGGCCAGTCCATTGAAATTGATGCATCAAAAGTTGAAGCTATAGATACTGCGATCCTGCAGTTGATTTTTGCCTTTGCCTTAAATCTTAAGGAAAAGGACATAAAATTATCCTGGTATAAGCCGACAGAAGGACTGTTAAATAAAGCTTCCATACTTGGTTTAACAGAGCAGCTCGGATTGTAATCATGGTGTTGACTGCAGCAAAGGGGAATTCATCAGGCTACAAAAAGGAGTATTTGTTTACAGATAAGGACTTTAGCTATTTAAGCAAGCTGGCGGGTGAGCTGGCTGGTATTAGCCTGTCATCGGGTAAGCGTGAACTGATTTATGGTCGTCTGGTTAAACGTTTGCGCGCACTGGATTTAAAAGACTTTAAATCTTATTGCGATCTTCTCAAAGATAATGAAAACGGTGCTGCTGAAGATGAGCGCACGCATTTTATTAATTCCATTACTACTAATGTCACCTCTTTTTTTCGTGAGAATCATCATTTTGAATTTATGGCAGATACCCTGTTGCCTGAGTTGATTAGCAAGAAAAGTGGAGCATCACAACCGCGTTTAAGAATCTGGTCGGCAGGGTGTTCATCGGGTAAAGAGCCTTACTCGATAGCTATGGTTGTTAAGGAATGTATTCCAGATTTTGAACGTTGGGATATAAAAATTCTGGCGACAGATCTGGACTCTAATATTCTTGAGGTGGCTAAATCAGCGGTCTATCCCAAGGAGCACATAAAAGAAATTTCATTTGATCGCCGTAGGAGCTGGTTCAAAATGGGTCGGGGTGCGAACGAAAACTCAATTAAGGTGGTCGATGATATTAAAAATATGGTCAGCTATCGTCAGTTAAACCTGACTGAAAAATGGCCGATGACAGGGCCTTTCGATATTATTTTTTGCCGCAATGTCACCATCTATTTTGACCGTGATACACGAGTGAGTTTGCTTGATAATTTTGCAGAATATCTCGATGACGATGGTTGTTTGTTTGTTGGGCATTCTGAAAGTCTATTCGGTTTGACCCAGCGGTTTAGTACGGTTGGCCGCACTATACACAGGAAAATTCGATGAAAAACCCCAGGTATAGCCACACTTCTGTGGATATGGCCAACGCCCCACCGATGCTCCAGGGCTTTGAGCATATCAATCGCTATTGGGATACCAAACATGATATTTTTGCTGCAAAAATTCTGCCGGGTGAGTTCTATGTTTCTTTGCACGGTGAACTAATAACCACCGTTCTGGGCTCCTGTGTTTCAGCCTGTATTCGTGACAAAGTCTCAGGCATAGGTGGTATGAACCACTTTATGTTGCCAGATAATCGCGAACGTACTACCTCATCAGCCTGGGAAAATACCCCTGTTAGTGCTGAAACTCGTTATGGCAATGTGGCTATGGAACGCCTGATCAATGTTATTCTTGCTGGTGGTGGCAAACGGGAAAATCTTGAGATCAAGTTGTTTGGTGGTGGCAAGGTGCTAAGCATTAATACGGACATTGGCGGGAAAAATGTTGATTTTGTTAAACACTATCTGCAAACAGAAGGATTTAAAATTGAATCGGAAGATACCAGAGGTATATGGCCGCGTAAGGTTCAGTATTTTCCCCTGACAGGCAGGGTGCGCGTGAAACGACTCAATGCGCTGCATAACGACACCCTGAAGAGAAGAGAAGAAGAATATATTAGAAGGCTTAAAGAGAAGAAGGTTGCAGGTAAGGTTGATCTTTTTTAGTTAGCTGATAAAGACAGGGCCTGGCAAGATTTACATGAAAAAGATTAGTGTTCTTATTGTTGATGATTCGGCGGTTGTACGCCGAATCTTAAAAGAAATTTTATCTTCGGATAAAGGGATAGATGTTGTCGGTACGGCAATGGATCCTTATATCGCCAGAGATAAAATTAAGAAGCTGCATCCGGACGTGTTAACGCTGGATGTGGAAATGCCAAAAATGGATGGTATTAGTTTTCTTCGTAATGTAATGAGATTGCGGCCCATGCCGGTCGTGATGATTTCATCATTAACCCAGCAGGGCGCGGACATTGCTCTGGAAGCATTGAGTATTGGTGCAGTTGATTACATCAGCAAGCCGAAGATTGATGTGGCGCATGAACTGAGTAGTTATGCTGAAGAGATTATCGAAAAGGTAAAAAATGCGGCCGGTGCCAGGGTGATGCCTGATACTTCAGAGTCACCTGTAACCAGTCTGGCGCAGAGCAAGAAAATTGAATCACTTAACCGGCTGCGTGAAACCAAACCACGGACAAAATTAAAAACAACAGAAAAAATTATTGCAATTGGTGCTTCGACGGGCGGTACCGAGGCGATCAAAGAGGTTCTAATTAATATGCGCCCGGACTCGCCAGCCATTGTGATTGCGCAACATATACCGAAGGCTTTTAGTGAGGCATTTTCCAAACGCATGGACAGCATTTCACCCATGGCTGTTTGTGAAGCTCGGGATGGCCAGCATGTATTGCCCGGTCATGCATACATTGCACCGGGTGACAGGCATTTGCTGCTGGTGCGTGAGGGAGCACGATACTACATAAAGCTTGATGATGGAGAGCCCTGTAATCGACACAAACCTTCGGTGGATGTGATGTTTCGTTCAGTGGAAGAAGCAGCGGGTGATAATGCACTGGGCGTGTTGCTGACGGGCATGGGCGCGGATGGCGCTAGAGGATTAAAGCAAATGCATGATGCTGGCTCAAAAACCATCGCTCAGGATGAAAATAGCAGCGTGGTATGGGGCATGCCGGGGGAGGCTGTCAAGCTTGAGGCGACAGATTATGTGCTACCCTTAAATAAAATAGCTCAAAAAATTGAATTGTTAATCAATGAAGCAGCGAAATAAGGATCTAAAATAGATGTATAAATTTAAAACACAAAGAGGCTTGGCGTGAGTACAAAGCAAGATGAATCCTCTGAGATCCAGTCGCTGTTATACGATCTGGAAGGCGAGCTGTATGTTCTAATAAAGCGTGAGCATGCTGAAATTAGTGATGAACTATCTCAGATGGGATCGGTAGTCAGTGATGCGATTAAAACACTGATGCAGAGCCTGAATAGTTTAAGCGGGCAATTAAAAGAACAGAATGATCTGATGCAAAAAATTGTCTCGGCTGTCGATGATGTTGAGAGTGAAAAACAGCAGCAGGCTTATCATGCCGTGAGTAAGATGGTGAATCAGAATATCACCGCTGTGGTTCGATCTTTCCAGTTTGAAGATATTGTGCAACAACTGGTTAATCACTGTAGCACCCGATCAGCAAATCTTGAACAGCTGTTTGACCGGGTCAATCAAAACGTGGAAGAGCTGAAAAAAGCAGGACAGGTCGAGTCAGAACGTGTTTTATCGATGATGAAAACCGATATCGCCAAAGTCAGCGAGGATTTGAAAAAAGAGAACCCTGTAAAACAGACCTCAATGGGGGCGGGTGAGATAGAACTTTTCTGACAAAAGGGACTTTATTCTTGGTTAATAGGCTAGAATAAAGTATGGAAATTAACTACTCTAATTGATATCGATTTTACGGAAGGGCAGATATTGCCACAATGGAACCGATCTAAAAATCTGAAAAAATTCTAAAATAGACGTATAAATTCACAATTGCTAAAAACAAGTTAAGCTATTGTTTTTGATGAGCTTTTTGTGCTTTTTTTAAATTAAATTATAGGGTATAAGGAGAGTGTCATGAATTTAAATGTAAAGATGTCAACCAAGATTGGTGCAGCGTTTCTAATCTTGACTGTGCTGGTGCTGGTGTGCGGTATTGCGGGTTACTATGGTGTTAATAGATTAAGCCAGTCGCTGGAATATGTGACAGGGCCTGCCTGGGACTCCGCAGATGGGGCGATGGAAGCTTCAATCGGTACACAGGGCGAAATGCTGGTGATCGAGGAGATTTTTGCCGGCAATGCAAATATGGCGACTGCCCACGAAGAAATGAAGGCGCATGCCGATAGTGCTGCTGAAGCCCTGCATCGAATGACGTCGTCAGGTTTGATTAGTGAAGGAGATGTTAGACGTGTTGAAGATGCTGCAAAAGACTATTTAGCGCAAGCAGATCGAGTGGTGGCGGAATTTAAGAGATTTGCTGCAGTAGATCAGCGTTTGGCAGACAACTTCTTTGCTTTCGAAGCATTGATGTCACAGGCCGAGGTATTGGGTGATGGCGCGGTTGAAGAACTGGAAAAAAACCCAAATAAGAACATCAGCTGGAATACCGGGCTGGAGCAGAAATGGGAAGCGGCAGATGGCGCTATGGAATCCCAGATAGGCATGCTGAAATCGATGTATTTCTATCGTCGTATGCTGGCTTTTAAAGATGCTCAGCAATCATTGGCAGGTATTAAGGAAGGTATTGATATGCTGACAGAGGCCAGTGAGGGTATGATTGCTCATTCTAGCTTTAAAAAACAACGTGTACCCGAGGGTGAGTATAAAGGCCAAACTTTCAGCAGTGCTCTAACCCAGGCGGTAAGCAAACATAAAAATGATTTTGCGGAAGCTAGCGAAATATTTAAGACTTATGCGGCAGCACGTGAAGACTATGAAGAAACCTCGATCAAGATGCTGGAAATTCTTGAAAAAAATGAGGAAGTGGGTGATGCAACCGTTGAAGCTGAGATGGATACAATTGGCGGAGTTATTGATATAGCTAACAACCTGATTGTTATTGTTGTTATTGTTGCAATGATTATTTCAATATTTATGGCTTTGATGATTCTGCGTGGTGTCAATACACAACTGGGTCGTGACCCTGCTGAGTTGATGACTATTTCTGAGTCTCTGGCGAATGGTGACCTGGATATTAAAGTCGATAAAGGTGCTGTGGGTGTTTATGGCTCGATTGGCCAGACCATTCAGAAACTGCTGGAAATTATTTCTGGCATTAAATCAGGTGCCAGTGAGGTGAGTGTGGCTTCCGAGCAGGTCTCGCAGGGTAACGCCAACCTGAGCCAGCGTACCCAGGAACAGGCATCCAGTCTTGAAGAGGTTGCTTCCAGTATGGAAGAAATGACCGGTACGGTGAACCAGAACTCCGAAAATGCGCAGCACGCCAATCAGCTGGCGATCGCGGCGCGTGAACAGGCGGATACCGGTGGTCGGGTTGTTAATGAGGCGATTACGGCGATGGGTGAAATCAATGATGCCAGTAAGCAGATTGCAGACATTATTGGTGTAATCGATGAAATTGCCTTCCAGACGAATCTGCTGGCGTTAAACGCAGCGGTAGAGGCGGCGCGTGCCGGTGAGCAGGGTCGAGGTTTTGCAGTGGTAGCCAGTGAAGTACGCAATCTGGCCGGGCGTAGTGCAACAGCCGCCAAAGAGATTAAGGACCTGATCCAGAACAGTGTGGTCAAGGTCGATAATGGCTCGAAACTGGTCAGTGAATCCGGCGGTGCCCTGTCTGAAATTGTGGATTCAGTTAAGAAAGTGAGTGATATAGTTGCTGAAATTGCAGCGGCCAGTAAGGAACAGTCCGATGGTATTAACCAGGTTAATAAAGCGTTGCTGCAAATGGATGAAATGACACAACAAAATGCATCACTGGTTGAAGAAGCAGCCGCAGCCAGTGAGGCTATGGGGGCGCAGGCACAGGAACTGGATGCGCTGGTATCATTCTTCAAATTAAATGAGAGTGATTATGTAAGATACGCGGGTGTTTCTCATGCTAAAAAGCAGGCAGTAACACACAGTGCGGCACCAAAACTTTCAAAGCCGGAGTCAGGTGAGCCCGCCAAAAAGATAAGTTTGCCGCATAAAAATAAAGCAGAAGATAGCGAATGGCAGGATTTTTAGTTATAGGGGTTGCTTTAGTGCAGGCCAGGTTTATTAATAAATAGCATGAGTGGAGAAAAATTATGAGCGCAGCAGTAGATGTAAATGGGACTTCTATGGAAATAGAAGAAGGTACAGATCAGTATTTAACGTTTATGCTTGCCGACGAGGAATATGGCGTTGATATTCTGCGTGTGCAGGAAATTCGTGGCTGGGATAGTGCAACGGCCATTCCTAATGCGCCAGATTATGTGTTGGGTGTGGTTAATCTTCGTGGTGTAGTGGTGCCCATTTTTGATTTAAGAAAACGCTTTAACCTGGAAAAGGCTGAATTTAATTCAGAAACAGTAACTGTAGTAGTTAAGGTTCAGCATGAAAAGGGTGAACGCACCATTGGTATGGTCGTTGATGGCGTTTCTGATGTTTATAACATTACTTCCGAGAACATTAATTCTGCACCTGAAGTGGGTGGCAGTGTTAGTATGGAATTCATTAAGGGTCTGGCAACAATCAATAATGAGATGATTATTTTGCTTGATGTTGATGAATTGATTAATGTTGGCGTACTCGAAGATCTTGGTGAATAGTTGGGAGTATGTGACGCGCTATTAGCTTGTATAAGTCGTGACCATGGCGAACTGTATATTGTTTTGTGTGAAATGATTTATGAGTAGTTTATGAGTATGCCGGGAGATAATAAAAGCGAAATCCTTATTGTTGATGATTCTGCAACAATTCTGGCGACCGCAAAAAAAATGTTGCAGGAAGAATTTCTTGTTCACACCGCAAAGGATGGTGGTGAGGCATGGAATGTTATCAGCGAAAATGAAAACATAAAGGTAGTTTTTTCTGATTTGCAGATGCCTGTAATGAATGGCATGCAGCTGTTGCTCAAGGTTCGTGAGTCAGACGAAAAACGCATTTCTACCTTGCCCGTCATTATGGTAACAGGGCAGTCCGATTCCCCTGCAGGCAAGCGTGCTGTTTTTGATATAGGGGCTACTGATTTCATCGGTAAGCCTTTTGACGCGATGGATTTACTGAGTCGCGCTCGTTCCAATTCAAGTCCTCATAGAAGAGCAGCCGATCAGGCTGACCGCTCCCAGCAGGTTTTTGTAACGCCCAGTGGGTTCCAGAATATGGGTCGCGAGGCAATGGTGAGTTCACAGGAAACCAAGCAGGAATTCTCTGTAGTGCAAATTGAAATTGCCAA
This sequence comes from Gammaproteobacteria bacterium, assembly GCA_026196545.1. Lineage (GTDB taxonomy): Bacteria > Pseudomonadota > Gammaproteobacteria > SZUA-229 > SZUA-229 > LH-M37. Next base: position 3,042 of record JAPHSZ010000144.1, on the reverse strand, counting down.
TATTGAAGAAATCAAGAAAGAGATTGATAGCAAATCAGTGCGACAGATTATTGTGTCACTGGTGAAGCGTATTAGTAGTGTGCTGCGTGAAGGCGATGTGGCGACACGTATAGGTGAGAACAAGTTTGCAATATTGTTGTATGCCGACAGTCAGAATGTAAAACTGGCCGTGGAACGCCTGTGTGAATGTTTGAAGAAGCTGGTTTTTGAGCTCAATGGTAAAACCCTGAGGAAGGAGCTAATTTACGGCTATTCTTCTGTAGACTGCTTTAACAAGAAGGCCACTTTTGTGGATTTGTGCAAAGAGGCCGATATGGCCCTGAAGCAGGCTAAAACGATTAAATTGGGCAATCAGGTGGCCGGTTACAGTGAACCGGGCAAGGCCGAGGCTCAAAAGGTTGATAATGAAGATGCCGATCTATGGCCTGATTTAACTCATGTCATTGATGGTGATTTCCATCTTGTTGATGACAAGCATGTGGCGGCTTTGGTTAAGCACATGCAGTCATATATCAGCTACGCCAAAAAGAATAAAAAAATCTAGTTTCTGTTTGTAATCTGCTGATTTAAGCCAGTTTTTTGAATTTTATACGGTGAGGGTTGATTGCTTCATCTCCCAGTCTCTGTTTTCTGTCTTCCTCATAATCGGCGTAGTTGCCTTCAAACCAGGTAGTTTTACTGTCACCTTCAAAAGCCAGGATGTGGGTGGCGATGCGATCGAGGAACCAGCGGTCATGCGAGATCACAACGACGCAGCCGGGGAAGTCGAGAATCGCTTCTTCCAGCGCGCGCAGGGTTTCAACGTCGAGGTCGTTGGTGGGCTCATCGAGCAGCAGCAGGTTGCCGCCGCTTTTCAGCAGCTTCGCCAGATGCACCCGGTTGCGTTCACCGCCGGACAGGTCCTTGATGAATTTCTGCTGGTCTTCACCCTTGAAGTTAAAGCGGCTGACGTATCCACGAGAGGCGACGGTGTAGTTGCCGATGGTGATGTTGTCGAGACCGTCCGAGATTTCCTGCCAGACGGTGTTGCTGTCATTGAGGCTGTCTCGAGATTGATCAACGTAGCCAATTTTCACGGTCTCGCCAACTTCGAAGGTGCCGCTATCGGGTGTCTCTTCGCCGGTGAGCATGCGGAATAGCGTGGTCTTACCCGCGCCATTCGCGCCAATGATGCCGACGATGCCGCCACGCGGCAGCCTGAAACTCAGGTCTTCATAAAGCAGTTTATCGCCGTATTTTTTGCTGATGTGATCGGCTTCGATGACCTTTTCACCGAGGCGGTCACCGGGTGGAATGTACAATGAATTCGTTTCGCTGCGTTTCTGGTAATCACCTGAAGACAGCTCTTCAAAACGCTGCATACGCGCCTTGCTCTTCGCCTGACGCGCCTTGGGGTTGGAATGCACCCATTCCAGCTCGGCCTTGATCGCTTTCTGGCGGCTGGCTTCCTTATTCTCTTCGATGGCGAGGCGTTGTTCCTTCTGTTCCAGCCAGGAGGAGTAATTGCCTTCCCACGGGATGCCGTGGCCGCGGTCGAGTTCAAGAATCCAGCCGGCGACATTGTCGAGGAAGTAGCGGTCATGGGTGACGGCAACCACAGTGCCCTGGAAGTCCTTGAGGAAGCGCTCCAGCCAGGCCACCGATTCAGCATCAAGGTGGTTGGTCGGCTCATCAAGAATCAGCATGTCCGGTGAAGACAGCAACAGGCGGCACAGGGCGACGCGGCGGCGTTCCCCGCCGGAGAGCTTGCTGACATCGGCCTCCCAGGGCGGCAGGCGCAGGGCATCGGCGGCGACTTCCATAATGCGGTCGATATTGTGTGCATCCGAGGCCTGCAGGATGTTTTCCAGTCGTGCCTGCTCGGCGGCGAGGGCATCAAAATCGGCATCGGGCTCGGCATAGGCGGCATAAACGGCTTCAAGCTGTTCGTGTGCCTGCTTGATTTCGCTCAGGCCGTCCTCGACGTTGCCGCGTACATCCTTGCTCTCATCCAGCTCCGGTTCCTGGGACAGATAGCCTATACGAATGTCTTTGGCAGGGCGGGCCTCGCCGATATAATCGGTATCCACGCCGGCCATGATGCGCAGCAGGGTCGATTTACCGGCACCGTTGTATCCCAGAACGCCAATTTTGGCGCCCGGGAAGAAGTTCAGGCTGATGTCTTTGAGGATTTCTTTTTTCGGCGGTACCACCTTGCCGACACCGTTCATGGTGTAGATGTATTGAGCCATGTCTTAGTTTGCCACTCGATTGATAACGATTGAATATTGAGGGGAATTATATCGGGAAAGAGCCGGGATTAAAGTGCAAATTCATATTGTAAAAGATAAATAAGCGGTAACTAATATCGCTGCTCTGGATAAAACTGGCAAGATGGCGGTAAATCACTGGTTTATGGGTGATTTTTATCAAAAGACATGCAGCCAGAGCTGCTTTTTGTTAATATTGCCGGCCTTTCAGCGCCAGCTTGTGAAGCTGTTTTTCAGAATATAGATAAATCGGGAGTACTGATGTTTTCCAAAGAAATGAACATTGAGAGTTATGACGAAGCATTGTGGGCTGCTATGGAGCACGAAGTTAGACGTCAGGAAGAACATATTGAGTTGATTGCCTCTGAAAATTACGCCAGTCCTCGAGTTATGCAGGCACAGGGTTCAGTGCTGACCAATAAATATGCTGAAGGCTATCCAGCACGTCGTTATTACGGTGGTTGTGAAAATGTGGATGTTGCCGAGCAGCTGGCGATTGATCGCATCAAGCAGGTTTTTGGTGCCGAATACGCCAATGTACAGCCACACTCAGGTTCGCAGGCGAACGCGGCGGTCTACATGGCTTTATGCCAGCCGGGTGATACCGTATTGGGGATGTCACTGGCGCACGGTGGTCATCTTACGCACGGTTCTAAAGTCAGTTTCTCTGGCAAAATCTACAACGCTGTTCAGTACGGTCTGAATGATAAAACTGGCGAAGTTGATTACGATGAGGTTCAGCGCCTTGCGGATGAACACAAACCTAAAATGATCGTTGCCGGTTTTTCTGCTT
>JAPHSZ010000172.1 GCA_026196545.1 Gammaproteobacteria bacterium | reverse complement strand
AGCATTGATGGCTTTGGCATGTTTGATAACACCACCGATGAAGAACAGGGCTGTTTCAGAAAGACCACCGTACTGATCACCTGCAAAAGTATTTTCACCGCCTTTGGCGATAGAAACGTGAACGTGCATGCCGTTACCGTTATCACCGACCATGGGTTTGGGCATGAAAGTGGCGGTTTTGCCGTAGGCGTGTGAAACGTTGTGTACCACGTATTTGAAGATCTGTACCTCGTCAGCTTTTTTGACCAGGGTGTTGAAGACAGTACCGATTTCACACTGACCCGCTGTACCCACTTCGTGGTGATGGACTTCTGTTGGTACGCCCATGTCTTCAGAGGTCAAGCACATGATTGAGCGCAGGTCCTGCAATGAATCGATTGGAGGTACGGGGAAGTAACCGCCTTTAACGCCGGGACGATGCCCCATGTTGTTGCCATCATATTCAGTGCCAGTATTCCAGGCCGCTTCTTCAGAGCCAATCTTGTAAGAAACGCCGCCCATTTCATCGGTCCACTGAACGCTATCGAAGACGAAGAATTCATTTTCAGGACCGAAGTAAGCGGTGTCGCCGATGCCGGTTGAGTTCAGGTAAGCTTCAGCGCGCTTGGCAATGGAACGTGGGTCACGATTATAGCCCTGCATATCATGTGGTTCGATGACGTCACAACGCAGGTTCATGGTGATTTCTTCACAGAAAGGGTCGATCACGCCTGTCTCGCAATCGGGCATCAAAATCATGTCTGATTCGTTAATGCCTTTCCAGCCAGCGATAGATGAACCATCGAACATTTTGCCTTCAGATAAGACGTCTTCGTCGATAGTGTGTGAAGGCACAGAAACGTGTTGTTCTTTACCCTGTGTATCTGTGAAACGGAAATCAACGAATTTAACGCCTTTTTCCTTAATCATATTTAAAACGTCACTTGCAGACATTATCTTACTCCCCGAATTTCGGATTTGTTTCCGCCGTAACAGCCGGCGGTGTTGGTAAAAAAGGTACCTCTGATTAAACAAGTTTGTAAACAGGATTAATCAGAGATGCCTCAACTCAGCTGGGTATTTTGCATGAACTATGCCAATAATGGAAAGAGATATGTGCTTGTTTTTAGGGCGTTTTTAACAGGCAACGGATGATTATTGAACCATTATAGTGCGAAGCGCAAAAATAACGCACCATTATAGTGCGTCTAGTGGAATCTTAAATGGGCTTCACCAACGCTATCCACGGACAGACTGGTTTCTTCGTATTTTGCCTGAAGCGCTTCAGCGTCATCCAGTGATTTTAAAACACCCAGGGGGATGGTTGCATCCACCGTGATCTGGCCATCCAGATAATGTAGGGTGATGTCGTCTATGTTTTTTAGTTCAGGAATCTTTGACCATTTGGAATAAAGCTCAATGATCAATGCGCTGCGCAGGGGCAGGTGACGGCAACGGGCTTCCTGTTCATCATTTTCCGGGTCGATATGTACAGTGACGTCGTTGATGTCATCAAAAGTCTCAATCAGTGATCGTTCTACATCCTCGGAAATATGGTGGCCTTCAGAAACACTGAGTTTGGGCTGAACCAGAATATGCACATCGACCAGTGAAGTGTGGCCCATGCGGCGGGTGCGCAGCATGTGCATTTCGAGTACATCTTCATTTTCAAGAATTTTATTTTTTATTTGCTCAACTACTTCCGGGTCGAGTGCGGTATCAACTAGTTCACGGAGGCTATGATAGCCGAGCTCATAACCGATTTTTGCAATCATCAGCGCAACAATAATAGCAGCAACAGGATCGAGTATCGGCAAACCCATTTGGGCGCCAGCAATACCGACGAGGACGACAATCGAAGAAACGGCATCGCTGCGATGGTGCCAGGCATTGGCGATCAGCATTTTTGAATTTATGCGCAGGCCAACACGGTGAGTAAAGTGGTATAAGCCTTCATTGCTCAGGATAGAAAATAACGCGATGATGAGCGTAAAGGTATGTGGTATGGCCTGAACTTCTTCGTCAAAGACACGATGTGCTGCATCAAATGCGATGCCGAGCCCGATAAGGATTAAAAACAGGCTTAGGCCGACCGTCGCCAGGGTTTCAAAGCGACCGTGCCCGTACGGGTGATCATCGTCGGCTTCTTCACCTGCATGTTTGGCCGCGACCAGAACCATGGCGTCACTGGCTAAATCTGATAGTGAATGCAGGCCATCGGCGACCAGAGACTGTGACTGACCCACGACCCCGCCGATGAGTTTGACGACAGAAAGCAGCAGGTTGACAAAAAAACCCCACCAGGTAACGCGGTTAATTTCACGAGTACGTTGTTCGAGGGGTAATGACATGTGCAGATTTTGATGCGCCGAAGACAAATGCGCAAGCAGGAATTATTAAGGGGTTAATTTTTATTGATCAAGATCGTGTATAGAATTGATATTGCGAAAAGCCCGGGCTGAGTGACTGCAATCGATAATGACGGGTGAACAGGCTTCGACCCACTGCATCAGTTTGTGTTTATCTGAGTCAAGATGCTCCTGTACCGAGCCAAGTAAAGATTTGTGCATCAGAAAAACCAGCTGCATCCGGGTATGGACTTTAATGATGGATAATGGGCTGTTATCAGAATTTGTCAGCAGGCTGTCAACAAGATTGTCAGGTAAGAAGGGCATGTCACAGGGCACAACAAGTACCCGGTCGTGTGAGCACGTGGGCAGGGCTGATGCAATGCCGGAAAGTGGGCCGTGTTTCCCTGAGACATCTGGTACTACATCGGGTGAGTAGTGTTTGTATAGTTCAAGGTTGCGGTTTGCGCTAATGACAAAATCATCTACCTGGTGTCGTAAGGCATTGATGACGTGCTCAATTAAAGGTCGGCCTTTAAATTCAACAAGGCCCTTGTCAGCATGGTTCATGCGCTGACTTTTTCCGCCAGCAAGAATAAGGCAACTTACAGCATGTGAATTCATGGCCGTGTATTTTAATGTGTAACAAAATAAATTGCGCCAGTAATCGATAAGGTTGTTGAATAATAGATAAAGCGACCCAGGCCTGGCTGTAAATGAACCATAGTGGAGAGCTTACGCACCAATTTAGTGCGCTATATTGGCAGGGGAATGTAAGACTGTAAGTAAGATGTGATCAAAAATTGGCTATTTCCCTGTATTTTTAGCACAATTAGCGGCTCACCGGTCTGTGATGGCATGCAGAGAAAAATGGCTCATTAATTGCATTATAGGTTTCGAGATAAATAAGGGTGTTATCACGATTAAATCACCTGCTGGTTGCAACCCTGGATTGGAAGACAGTGCTTTCTGGCAACGGCAGTGTAGACCGATAGCCTTTTATTGAACAAATAACCCGGATAAAACTTTTTAAATTTACTAATACAATTTCGAGGAAAATGTAATGAGTGGAAACGAAACTCGCGTTCAGGCGATTAATAATATTACCAATCGCGAACCAATGGCCGTATCAATGCCAGAACCGCTGTCAGAGATGTGGGCATGTGATGTCTTTAATCTGGCAAAAATGGAAGAGTCTCTGTCCAAGAATGCCTTCAAAGCGGTAAAGAATACCGTGCATACAGGGGCACCACTGGATGCCGCTACTGCTGATGTCGTAGCCGCTGCGATGAAAGAATGGGCCCTGTCGAAAGGCGTTAAGTTCTTCTCACACATTTTCTATCCAATGACCAACGTCACTGCTGAAAAACACGATGGTTTGATCATCACAAACGCGGATGGTGTAGCAATCACCGAATTCACCGGTAGCCTGCTGATTAAGGGTGAGCCAGACGGTTCTTCATTTCCGAATGGTAGCATCCGTATGACCAACGCGGCGCGTGGTTACACTGCGTGGGATCCAACCAGCCCTGTATTCATCATGCACACTGACAATGGTGCAACACTGATGATTCCAAGTGTGTTTATGTCCTGGACTGGCGAAGCGCTGGATAAGAAGATTCCTTTATTACGTTCTAACCAGGCGATGAATGAAGCTGCACAGAAGGTTCTTTCCTTAATGGGTGAAACTGAAATTGCACCTTTAAACTCTAGCTGTGGTGCCGAGCAGGAATACTTCCTGGTTGATGCCAACTTTGCCAACAGCCGCCCCGACCTTTTGCTGGCAGGCCGTACATTGTTTGGTGCCGAACCGGCCAAAGGCCAGCAGTTTGATGATCATTACTTTGGTGCCATTCCTGCGCGTGTCCAGGTGTTCATGCAGGATGTTGAAGACCAGTTGTACCGTCTTGGCATACCCGCTAAAACTCATCACAATGAAGTTGCCCCCGGTCAGTTTGAAATCGCGCCGTATTTTGAAGCGGCTAACGTTGCGGCCGATCATCAACAGCTGATGATGACCCTGTTGAAAATGACGGCGAAGAAACATGGTTTCGTCTGCCTGTTGCACGAGAAACCCTTTGCCGGTATCAATGGTTCAGGCAAGCACGTTAACTGGTCAGTGGGTAATGCCACACAGGGCAATCTACTTGACCCCGGCCAGACACCACACGATAACCTGAACTTCCTGTTGTTCTGCGGCGCGGTGATTCGAGGCGTGCATCTCCATGGGCCATTATTGCGTGCAGTGATTGCCTCAGCATCAAATGACCATCGTCTGGGCGCGAATGAAGCGCCGCCAGCGATTCTGTCTGTCTACCTTGGCGACCAGCTGGAAAAGGTTTTTCAGGACATCAAGGATGGCAAGCTGGCTACCAGCAAAGCCGGTGGCCTGATGAAACTGGGTCTACCCCAAATCCTGCATTTTGAACGCGACCCGGGTGACCGTAACCGAACTTCTCCCTTTGCCTTCACCGGTAATCGTTTTGAATTCCGCGCTGTTGGTTCATCACAGTCGGTATCAGGGCCATTAGTTGCGATGAACACCATACTGGCGGATTCGCTTGACTGGATTGCGGGCAAACTGGAAGCCAGGCTGAAGAAGAAAGGTGCAGATCAGGCAGAGGCAGTATTTGCCGTAATCAAGGAGCTGATGGAAGAACATGGCAACGCAGTATTCGGTGGTGACGGCTATTCAGAAGAATGGCACAAGGCTGCGGTTGAAGAGCGCGGCCTGAAAAATATCCCGACCACGGCCGATGCGCTACCCGCATTGCAGGAAAAATCAGTCAAGGCCATGTTCAGGAAAACCGGTGTGTTATCAGCGGTTGAGTTGAAGAGCCGCTATGAGGTATATGCCGAGCAGTATATTCTTTCTATCGAAGTGGAAGCCAGGCTGGTTGTCGATATGGCCAAAACCATGATCTATCCAGCTGCGATTCAATACCTGTTCGAATTGTCTAACACCAGTGTTGGTATGGCAGAAATGGGCGTTGACCTGGATAATTCAGTGGCCAAATCAATTGCCGATGAAGCCAATGCCATGATGGCGGCGGTGAATAAACTGAGTGCAGCGCTTGAGAAAGATAATTTCTCAAATGCAGAAAAGCATATGCAATACTGCGCAAATGAAATTCGTGGATTGATGGATGAAGTGCGCGTACATGCAGATGTGCTGGAAACAGAAGTCGCTGATGATTTATGGCCTCTGCCCAAGTACCGTGAAATGCTGTTTATTAAATAAATAACTGACGCAGTTTTAACAGCAATAAAAAAGGCCGCTGATAAAGCGGCCTTTTTTTTTAGTTAACTATTAATGCTAGTCCTGACGAAGTGCAGAATCCCCAGCGATGGTAGTGGGATGTTTTAGTACAACCCAGTAGGTTGAGATAATGAATGAGACTATGGTGGCTATCTGAATTACCATCGCACTGTCGCTAGATAATACGCCCATGGATAAAGCCGAGAAAACAATCAGCAGTGAAAATTCGCTGGATTGAGCGAGGCGTGCGGCAAGCTCGGTTGAGAGTTTTGATGATTCACCCGCACGATTGAAGGCAATGCGAAATAACCATGCCTTGAAAGGCACTAATAATATGCCGAATAAAATGGCAGCAAGTAGTAACCTGGTATCAAGACTAAAATTAAGTGCAGCACCAACAGCAAAAAAGAACAGGATTAAAAAGAATTCCCTCAAAGGTTTGAGATGTTCAGCGATTGCCTGTGCTGCGATGCATGAACCAATAGAGATACCGGCAACAAAAGCGCCTAGTTCATAAGACAGGCCGAGCTTAAAGGCGGCCTCAGCCCAGAGCAGACACCAGGCCAGGGTCGCGACAAAAGTATATTCCTGAATGACATCAAATTTTTGCAGCAGTGGCGTCATAACATAACGTACGCCAAGAAAAGCCAGAAGGCATAAAGCAGTAAGTTTTGCGATGAGGACGACAAAAGTAATCCAGATATTATCGCTGGTGTCGCCAGTGATAAAAAGAATGACAAGAATAGCCAGGATATCCTGAAATAAAAGCACGCTGGTCATAATCTCACCTGTGCGTTTATGGTGAAGCGTGGTTGTGGGAATTAGCTTGAGTCCAATCACCGTGCTGGAGAACATCATGGCCGCTCCGAAAATGAGCGCGCTGTTTACATCAAAGCCGATCAGGATCCCGAAGAATGTAGAGATGAGCCCGAAAGAAAAAGAAGTAAACACGGTCAGCAGAGAGGTTTGTTTGAATAACCTGATCAACCTGTCGGGCTGTAAGTTTAGGCCAATTAGAAAAAGCAGGAGAATGACGCCAAGATGTGATATTTGTTCAATATGCTGGGTTGTCCTGATAAGGCCGAATCCCGAGGGCCCAGCAGCAATGCCAACAGCAATATAGGCGATGATAATGGGCTGCCGGGCATAAAGAAAGAGTGTGCCGAGTACGGCAGCACCGATTATGATGATGCCAAGATCGAATATGATGCTTTCAAGATTCATCTTGTATTATGTATTCCTGTGGTTGTGCTATATAAAAGTGGCCATGTAATTTATAAGTGTATAGATATAGTGCTGTGACAGTGCTGCTACAAAGAATAACTGCGCCAGCAGTAATATGCCAGCTAAAACCATAAAATGTCCTGGGGAAAAACAGGGTGCCTTATTACTCTGTATAAAAAGTATTGAAAGGATAGATTGAAAATGGTTAAAGGGCTTTTTTATGCTTGCTCCTGTGGTGTAGTTTTTAGGTAGGCAGAAAAAGGGCGCGATCTTCTCAGTAATGAGTGGTGATGCTTGGCAGAAAAAATGCTGGAATGTAAAGTAAAAAGCAGGGAAAGTAGAAAATCAAAAAATGCTTCTGGACAAAAAATAGCAATTCAGGAGGCAGTCAAAGTGAACCTTTTATGTTGAATGCCATGATATCAAAGCGCTGATAAAGTATAAGTACGATCATGGTCGGATGGTGCATGGGGATGGGCTAATTACTGGTAAAATATATTTTAGTATTTTGGTGTACATCTGATGCATTTAATAGGTCATATTTTGACCACCACTTGATTTCAGAATGCTGATTATCATGTGACATTTTTACGTCGTTTTGTGCATAGGTTTTATAAGCTAATACAACATAATGTGTATTAATGCCTTCATCTCCGAAGCAGTTATCAGTATAGATGTGATCAAATGCACCAATCAGCTGGGCATCATTAATTAGAATCGTAGCACCCAATTCGTTAGATGAAATTCTTTTGATGGCATCAGCTAAGGTTTCATTTTTAATAATTCTTCCACCTGGCACAAACCAATATCCCTGGGCTGGACGGTTCAGTCGCTTGCCAAGCAATATTTTTCCTTCACTATTTTGAATGATTAAATCAATAGAAATTAAAGGCGTTGATTTTATTATCTCTAAAAAAATCTGATTATCAAGCATAGCTAACTGTTTTTAAATTGTGTTTAATAAAAAGGGTAAGATGATAATTAAAGAGTCATATTATTTGTTTTGTAGACAAACGACCTTTTTTAATCTGTCCCGAATATGATTGAGTCATTGTGTAAGTAGTTAATATAATCATCTTTTGTTTTAACATTATTCAAAGCTTTTAACTTGTGCTTAAGTATTTTTTTTATTTCAGAATGATCAGGCTCAGCCTGAATCATTTGCGACATCATCATTTTGCGATCCTGTACCATTCCCATTACTTGTATAGGATGCATTTTTCTAGTCATGTTAATCATCCGCAAATTCTCCTGCTTTTGAGCTTCGGCAGCGATTTGTTTATACTGCTCAACTACTTCAGGATCCATGGTTGCCCAATCAGCAAGAATATATAACCCGACAACAATAGCGCTTATAATTAATATAGTTTTTTTCATGATATCCTCTATTTTTAGTTAATATCCATTTTTGAGAGATTAATCGAGTCAGGTCTCATTTATCACTTAGCTGTTTCACCGGGTTTTGGGATGCTCTTTCGAGGCTGGCTTACTGGCGATTGCCACGCTGGATATATTGTGTGGATATCCGTGCAAGATAACCTTTGCTAGTCTAGCCATAGCCATATGTGAAGGTTGGCAGAATTCAGTATTGTGTCCCCAGAACTCCAGAACTCGTTGCAGTCAGTCTAGATAGGTTTGAGAGTCTTTGTCGGCAAAAAACACGGTTTCACGTCGATTGCCTCTCTGGGTGATATGGTTTAGTACCGCCGCAATTACTGTCCTTGCTAATCTTGGCATTGAAAACTCCCTTGCGGTTTTATGACATATGTTATGAATATAGCACGCGTGTATTGTTCTGGTAAAGGGTGGTATATCCTTTATCCCAATAAATACTAATTCTCGAAAGTAGAACAGGTCATCTTGATCATAAGGCAGGCGATGAGAGCTACAGCAGGAGTTGCCATTACAGCACAGATAATTCATTCATAGCAGTGATCCGGTATTTATGACCAGTTGCGAGTAATTTCAAACAGGGCAATGGCGGCGGCAGAGACCACGTTCATTGAAGAGTTGATACCGAGCATGGGAATATGCACGCTGTGATCCGAGGCACTAAGCAATTCGTCACTAACGCCTTTGGTTTCACTGCCGAGAATCAGGCAGATTTTTTCAGTGGCACCGAAATCAAAATCCTGGACTTTAATACTGTGCGTGGTGAGCTCAAGGCTGATGATCGTATAGCCGTCTTGCCTGAGTTGTTCGATAGTATCTAAGGGTGTATGGGTAAAGCTATGTGGTACATTTTTTTCAGTGCTTCTAGAAACCTTGCCGACCTTATTGCCGGATAAATCTGATGGGCTCGAAAAATAGATATGTTCAATCGCCAGTGCATCACACAACCGGAACAGCGAGCCAATGTTTTCTTTTAGGGTAATGTTATCTGCAAACACAGAAACAGGAAATTTTTTATTACTGTTTCGGTGGTCTGCAAAATTCAGCTTTCTGTTCTTCATTATTTACTTCACAAGATACGTTTTCAATAGAAGAGCAAATTACTGTGTCAAAATTATCATGCCAGCAAATACTAACATCGCAATATAAAAAAATAGCTTGCCAAGATTAGCCGTATTTTCATGTGCACTCTTCTTTTCCAGAAGCATTTCCTGCATTTCAGAATCAGAAAGATGGGCGCAATGCACACACGCTTTTTCTTTTCTGGGGTAGCGCAATCCACACCTTTTGCATTTATTTGAAAATCTGATTCGTATTGGTAAATACATAATTGCGTGTAAGTATACTGAAAAGTGGGTGTAACCTGGTCTAAACTTCCCCACTGTGCCCACCACCCATGGCCTGATATAGTAGTGTGGTATCGATCAGCCGTTGTGACTGGACGTCGATCAAGCTGATGCGGCTCTGTTGTGCCTGCTGCTGTGCGGTGAGCAATTGTAGATAACTGACTGTCCCCAGAGCATACTGGCGTTGCATGGACTGGAGAGATGCTTGCGCTGAGGCCTCGGCAGCAGCCTGTGCCGCCAGAGCCTGTGCACCGTAGTCGAGGGCTTGCAGCACATCCGCCACATTTCGCAGGGATTCGAGCACAACGCTCTGGTAGTTCGCTGCTGCGGCATCAAGGGCGGCCAGTGCTGCACGCTTTTCTGCTGACAGCCCGGGGTTAAATAGCGGCTGGGTCAGTTGTCCGATCAGACTCCACACCGTAGAACCACTACTAAACAGCGCGCCTGTAGTCAGAGCCTGCGAGCCTAAGTTGGCGCTGAGATTGAGTTGCGGATACATTTGAGAGATAGCCACACCATACTCCGCATTAGCTGCATGTAACAGTGACTCAGCAGCCTGAATGTCAGGGCGCTGACGTACCAGTTCTGACGGTACCACTACAGCTAATTCCACCGGCAGGGTAAAATCTTCCAGCTCAAATGAAGGCATGCCGCCCACACCCGGTGCGCGGCCAGCCAGCACCGCGAGCCGATGCCGGTGCTGTGCCGCCTGCTGGCGTAGTGGCACAATGTCGGCGCGAGTCTGCTCCACCTGAGTTTGCAGGGCCAATATATCATCGAACGTAGCCTGACCTAGCCGTAGCTGTTCACGGGCTATTTCCAGCTGCTCTTCCTGGACACCCAAAATATTTTCCATGGCCTGAATCTGCGCTGAGAGTCTGGCCTGAGTAATGGCAGTAGTGGTGATCGTAGCCGCCAGGCTCAAGCGTGCGCCCTCCAGCTGGTAGCGCTGATAGTCAGCACGGGCCGCCAGTGCTTCCAGGGCACGCCGGTTGCCGCCAGCCAGATCAAGCTGATAATGCACGCCGACGTTGGCGTTATAGAGATTAAATTCCTGCGCCTCACCGGTCTGCCCTGATGCTGCGGGACTGATACGCTGGCGCTGACCACCCAGACTGGCATCGACCTGCGGATAGCGTGTTGAACCCGCCTGCGCTGCATAAATATGCTCTGCCTGGCGCAACGTGGCCCGTGCCGAAGCCAGCGTCGGACTGGACTGAAAGGCCTGATTGATCAGCGCGTTGAGCCTGGCTGAACCCAGTTCGCGCCACCACTGTTGAGCCACGCTCGCGGCTTCAATAAAATGCTGTGAATTACCATGAGCGCCTGCTGCCGAGACCGTGCGTTCGGGCAAAGCCGTGTCGGTATAACGGCTCACCGTGGGGGCATCCGGGGGCATGAAATCAGGCCCGGAGGCGCAACTTGCCAACACTATCGCAAGGCCGGATCCTGCAACAAAACGCAGCAGATGCGATCTATGTCTGCATCGGTCAAAGGTGTTCATATCGAAACCCCGGGGTCAAATGGCTTACTGCCGGCCATAAAAATGTGTCCTGAATGACTTACGGAAACGTTGATGACAGCTCAGGCAGCTCCGTTGCAGGTCTGCAAAAGCAACAATCACCGCTTCGCCGTCCTTGCTTGCAGCCGCCTGCCCCAGTTGCTGCGCTGCCTGATGGGTTTGCCCGTCATGACCTTTAAACGCGCTAACATCAGTACCGATGAAGGTGAGAATACGTATTTTCTCACCCAGCGGCGGCTGAGGATGATCAGCAATCAGGGGAGAAGTTTCTTCTACCGTTTCCCAGTCTTCGCTGGCAATGGCCGCGGTAATGGTTTGCATGTTCTTGCCCATCTCCTCCATGATGGCGAACAGGGCCAGCGGCTCGACCGGTTCGGCGTTATTTTCAGCCAGCAGTGGTGGGCATACCGTAACCAGGGCGAATCCGGTAGCCAGCACGGCGGTGTTGATACTAAATATTTTCATGGTCTGGTTTCTCCTGTCTAATATGAGCGGGCATTATTCGCCGTGATAATCTGCCGCCAGCTGATAGCCGCAAGTGCAGTCCACACCACGGTGCGCAGACTCATGGCGATAACGGTACGTTGCTCATAGTCACCGCCGCCCAGCACATGCACTGCAAAACCAGCGAAGGTGAGTGCGGTGGCGGCTGCGATAGCGAAGGCCAGCCATACTGCCCAGCGTTGCTGCAACCAGAACCCAGCGCCGGCGGTAACATAGCCAAAGCCGGCAAGAAAGTTGAACCACAGTACGAATGGTACATAGTTGCCCGCTGCCGCCTGTGCCGCCGGGCCGCCGAACAGAACAGTCCCCCCCTCCTTGATTGTCATCAGCCCAAACAGAACCGCCACGATAGACATGCTCCATATCCAGATAGATCGCCCTGGTTTATGCTGTGTCATAGCTTTACCTCGTTATATTTTTCAAATGTTTTCCAAAACCTGTCGATGATGGCTGACATGTGCTGCTCAATCGAACCCCCGCCCCTCGCCTGCCTCCTCATGGGTCTTGCCGTCATGAATGTGGTAGATGCGCTTGAAGGTGGGCAGAATTTTTTCGTCGTGGGTCACCACAATAATGGCGGTTTCATACTGGCTCGCCATCTGGTTGAGGATGCGGATGACCGCCAGTGCACGCGCACTGTCGAGCGGTGCGGTGGGTTCATCGGCCAGAATCACCGGCGGCCGGTTGACCAGCGCGCGGGCGATGGAGACCCGTTGCTGTTCACCGCCGGAGAGTTGCGAGGGCATGGCCTTGGCGCGATGCCCCACATCCAGCGCCTGCAGCAGTTCCAGCGCGCGCTTGCGCGATTCGGCATTGGAATGTCCCGCCAGCATGGGCAACAGCGCCACGTTATCGGTGACATCCAGAAACGGGATCAGATAAGGGGCCTGAAACACGAAGCCGATTTTGTCACGCCGCAGTGCACGCAGATCGGGGATCTTCCAGCCATTGTCGTAGATCACCTGCTCACCCAGAATCATGCGTCCGGCGGTGGGTTCGATCACCGCGCCCAGGCATTTGAGCAGGGTGCTCTTGCCCGAACCGGAAGGGCCGATCAGGCCGACTACCTCACCGGGTGCCACCTGCATGTCGACGTGCTTGAGCGCATCGACCGCGGTGTCGCCTTCACCGTAGCGCTTCCTGACACCCTCTATGCGAATACCGTAAGAATCAGCCACCGATTGCCTCCGCGGGGTCTACTTTAAGGGCGGCGCGTATCGCCATCACACTGGCCAGCGCGCAGATAATCACCACCGCGACGAAACCGCGCAATGAGTCACCCGGCAGCAGCAGCACATATTTGGGAAAGATCGGTGCCCAGAAGGTCGCCGCGATCTTGCCAACGGCAAAACCAATCAGCCCCAGGCCAATGGCCTGTTGCATAATCATCAGGGCAATGGTGCGGTTGCGGGTGCCGATCAATTTGAGCACTGCAATCTCTCGGATCTTGCCCAGGGTGAGGGTGTAGATGATAAAGGCGACGATGGCCGCGCTGACCAGGGCCAGAATCACCAGAAACATGCCAATCTGTTTGGCTGCTGTGGCAATGAGTTTTTCGATCAGGATGCTTTCCATCTGTGCACGGGTGTACACGGTCAGGCGTTTCCATTGACGGATCGGCCTGGCCACCTGCTCTGCGGTATAGCCGGGCCTGATACTCACCAGCACGGCATTGACATAAGGGTTGCCGCTTTGTGAGGCAATGACCGCTTCCAGCAGGCCGGGCACGCCGGGGCGATTGAAGTTCGGGTTTTCAGCGGTGCGACGACGGTTCTGCACAATCGCATCGTTGTCCTTGAGGAATTGCGCCTCCTGCGCGTCCCTGAGGGGAATGAACACCATCGGGTCGCCATTGGAGGAGACCATGCGCCGGGTCAGCCCCACCACTGTGTAGTGGTTACGGCGAATCTTGATACGATCACCGAGCCTGAAGCCGGTCGCGATGTCGGCCACCGCCTCATAGTGGCTGCGGGTGATCTGGCGTCCGGCCACCAGATAAGGCGGCCAGCCGGGCTGCCCGGCCTCACCGGGGACGATACCCACGGCCATGCTGCGCACGTCTCGTTCACCGTGGCGCACCTGCATGGTGAAATAGGTGACATTAACCGCCTGTGCCACTCCCGGTAAGATGACAATACTGCGGTAGATATCTTCGTAGAGGCTGGAAGATTCCGCATAGGGGCCGAGGGTGTCTTTCTGCACCACCCACAGGTCGGCGCCACTATTATCGATCAGCACCTGGGCATCATCAATCATGCCGCGATAGACCCCGGCCATGGTCAGGGTGACACCGATCAGCAGTCCCAGCCCGATACCGGTAAAGATAAACTTGCCCCAGCCGTGCAGGATGTCACGTCCGGCCAGACTGATCATGGGGCAACGCCCGGCAGCTGCTCAACGACCTTAATACGGCTGCCGTCTGTGAGTGCCTGCCGACTATAAATCACTACTTCCTCACCAGGTTTCAGGCCTGCAAGAACCTGCACCCGGCCATCGAGGTCATGCACACCGGTCTTCACCGCGACAAAATTCAGCGCATCATTTTCGACCCGCCACACCCCGAGCACGCCATTAATCCGTTGCAGCGCAGCATTGGGCACTGTCGGCTGTGCCGGCAACGCCGGCAGCATCAGCGTGACTTCCGCCAGCTCGCCTATGGGCGGCAGAGGTTCGGGCAACTGTGCGAACACTACCTTGGCGAGCATCTCTTCAGTCACCGCATCGGCCAGTGGCTCAACACGCAATACTTCACCGCTCAAACTCAGCTCACTACGCGAACGCAGCGCAATGCGCGCCGCTAGCCCGGCACTAAGCCCGGTCGCGCTGACCTGATCGAAGCGCACGTTGATCCAGAGGCTCTCAGGTTCGATCACCTCCACCACCGCCTGCCCCGCCACCACCGTCGTGCCGGGATCAGCATTGCGCGCCATCACCAGACCATCGACCGGGGCAAGCAGACGCAGGTTCTGCCGCTGTGCCATCAGTGCTTCACCTTCCGCCTGTACCCGTGTTAGCTCCGCGTACGCCGCAGCAAGTGTGGCATCAAATACCTGCAACTCCTGCTGTTTGGTCGTCACCACCTCCTCACTGGTGGAACCGGCAATCAGCAACTGTTCATAACGCTGCACCTGGGCCTGGGCATGGCGCTGGCGGGCTGCGGCTTCCTGTTGCTGAGCCCTGGCACGCTTGATTGCCGCATCCTGGGCACGCCTTCGGGCATCGAAATCAATCGGGTCCATCGTCCCCAGCACCTGCCCAGCCGTTACCCGGTCACCCACATGTACATCCAGGGTCTGTACCCGCGCGGCCAGGGTAGGGCCGATCCTGTAGGTATAGCGTGCCTCAACGGTACCAATACCATACAGCCCCGGCGCAATTGACCGTGTCTCGACAGGCATGACCCTGACCGGCACCGGTGCCAGCGGGCCGGAACGCAGAACAACATAAATCAGCAGTGCCAGCAACGGCAGAACCACCGCCATCATTGCCAGAGTGCGGCCTCCAACAGTGAGATGTTTCATTCAGCGCTCCTGATTCCACGACAATAAATCGCAAAGATCCCCGGTGCATCATTGCGCATACGCTCAAGATCACCAGCCAGCAGCGACTGCATCACCAGCCCCTGAATAGTGCCGATAAAAAGCCCCGCCGCCGCTTCAACGTCAAGTGCAGCATCCAGCTCACCCTGTGCCTTGCCTTCCTCGATGAGCTTGTGCAGGCGTTCGCCATAGCGGCAAATCAGCGTCTGCGCCATGCGCTTGGCCGGAGACACCTCGGCACGCTGCAATTCGCCAAACAACAGGCGGGGAATACCGGGATGTTCGGAGACAAATGTCACATGCGCCATGAACATCGCCTCAAGCGCCGCCAGCGGTGATGACACCCCCTGCACGGCCTTATCCACCCGTGACAGCAACCGTTCCGCAACCCACTCTATCACCGACTTCAGGATGGCATCCTTATTGGGAAAATGACGAAACAGCGCACCCTGAGTCAGCCCCATGCGCTTAGCTATAGCCGCCGTGGTAATCACGCTGGGATTCTGCTCCGCTGCCAACTCAATCACCGTCTTGACGGTAACCGCACGACGCTCTTCTGCTGGCAGGTGTTTTGAATGGCTTT
>JAPHSZ010000073.1 GCA_026196545.1 Gammaproteobacteria bacterium | reverse complement strand
AGTGTGTGGCCCCCGTTTCAGGTAGCTGAGCGGCCACAGGCTGGGCTTGTCCGTGGATCAGTGAAAAAGGGTTCTGGTCCTGGGTTAAAAAGGGCTGTGCAGCGTTCGACGTGGCTGTCGATAATAATAAAAGTGACAGGCATAAAAAAGCCCCGATGCAGAGGCTGCGATCAGGGCTTTTTCTGAACAAGTCAGTGATGACTTATTTCAGGCTTGAGAAGTAAGCAGCAAGATTAGCTGCGTCGGCATCGCTCAAACCTTTAACCATTGGCTCCATCATTGCGTTCTTACGAGCGCCATCACGGAATGCCTTGATCTGAGCAAGCAGGTAAGCTTCTTTCTGACCAGCCAGGTTAGGGTAGGTAGGTGCAATACTGATGCCTTTAGGGCCGTGACAGCCAGCGCATGAGCCAGCTTTAGCTTTGCCAGCGGCAGCGTCAGCAGCAGAAGCCATGTTTGTAATTGTAGCCAGTGCAACAGCGGTTAATGTGGTCAAGATTTGACGTTTCATAAAACTCTCCAATGGTGTTGTTTATTCCGGCAAAACCGGATATTAATAATCAAAATTTGTAAAATAGATAAAAACATTTAGAAATCTATGGTTTCGGATTGTACCTCAAAAAAATTACAGTGCCTAGTAAGCGTTAGAAGAGCGTCTTATACATATCTTCCGGCACTGGCTACAACTGAAACCACCAGTCCAATCAATATGTTAGTGCCAACTAGCTTTCTTATTTTAGCCAGTTGTGCCGCCCCTTCCTGAAAATCTTCGACAATAACAGCGTGTCTTAGTTTCCGATAAGGCACAAAAAAAACGTGCATGAAAACTAGTATCATTACGATCCCCAGGCCGTGCATGATGTGGACATGCATGCCAATATTGCTAAACCCCCCAAAAATGCTGAAAACCATCCAGTAGCCGCTGGCCAGCAGCGTGATAATGGCGATCCAGACCCAGAGGAAGAAATTTTTAAAGACCTGTACCCAGAGATTTAGCCGCAGCGGCGGTTCAAGCACTTTGACGGCTGCCGGGCGTAGCATCATATGAGCAAATATCATTCCTCCTACCCAGAGGATGGCGGACAGCAGGTGCAGGGCAATGCTAACGGACATTAATGAATCTCCAGAATGATTTTGAGTGCATCTTATAGAGCTTTTTGTACGATGCAAGTTCCTTTCGATGCAAGCTGTCGGCCAATCATGTAAAATGCGCCGCTTTCTGATGCTCGTTGTTTAAGGCAGCTTTAATCTAATTCAATTATTTTGTGAGGAATTACCATGGCTGATTTCAAGATCGCTCCATCCATCCTGTCTGCTGACTTCGCTCGTCTGGGTGAGGAAGTCGATAACGTCATCAAATCGGGTGCAGATATCGTTCACTTCGATGTGATGGATAACCACTATGTACCTAACCTGACTATTGGTCCCCTGGTCTGTGATGCGCTGCGCAAGCACGGCGTGACAGCCGAGATTGATGTGCACCTGATGGTCAAACCGGTTGATCGCATCATTCCTGATTTTGCCGAGGCCGGTGCTTCCTACATTACCTTCCACCCGGAAGGTTCTGAGCATATCGACCGCACGCTGCAGATGATCCGCGAGCTGGGCTGTAAATCTGGCCTGGTCTTTAATCCTGCAACACCTTTAGATTGCCTGAAATACGTTATGGACAAGGTAGACATGATTCTGTTGATGTCGGTAAACCCCGGTTTTGGTGGTCAGTCTTTCATTCCGGCGACTCTGGACAAACTGCGTGAAGCTCGCAAGCTGATCGATGATTCCGGTTACGATATCCGCCTGGAAATCGACGGCGGTGTAAAAGTTGATAACATCCGTGAAATCGCCGAAGCCGGTGCCGATACTTTTGTTGCCGGTTCAGCGATCTTTGGTGCGGTTGGTGAAAACGATGCCAATGACTACGACACCGTGGTTGGTGCGATGCGCGCTGAGTTAGCGAAAGCCTGAAAAATAATGGCCATTAAAAAACCAGCCATGGTCCTGATCGATGTCGATGGCACGCTGGTCGATAGCGTGCCCGATCTCGCCTACTGTGTCGATGAGATGATGAAGCAGCTTGATATGCCGGTTCATGGTGAAGCCAGGGTGCGCAACTGGGTCGGCAATGGCGTGGAGCGCCTGACCCGCCGTGCTCTGATAGGTCAGCTCGATGGTGAGCCGGACGATGCGCTGTTTGAAAAAGCCTACCCGATTTTTCTCGACCTGTACGATAAAAACGTCTGTGAACGTAGCTGCCTTTACGATGGCGTGCGCGAAGCGATTGATTTCCTGAAAACCCAGGATGTGCATATCGGTTGTGTGACCAACAAGAATGCCCAGTTCACCCTGCCGATTCTGGAAAAATTGGGCGTGAAGGATGATTTTGAAATTATCATCTGTGGTGACACGCTGGACAGGAAGAAGCCCGATCCGCTGCCATTGTTGCATGCCGCTGAAAAAATGGGCGTCACCGCTGAGCAGTCGCTGATGCTGGGCGATTCGATGAGTGATGTCAAAGCGGCACGCGCGGCCGGCTTTAATATTGTCTGCATGTCCTATGGTTACAACCACGGTGAAGATATCAGCGATTACAACCCGGATGCGGTGGTTGACTCTATGGAAGAGATTAAAAATATTATTGATTGGTAACCTCTGGGTGTAGTGCTCAGCGCTAACTTGATTTATTATTCCCACTTATGAAAATATTTTCCGAACAACAGGTAGCGAGAAGTTGTAGCTGGCGATGGTGAAGCTGGCTGTGTAACTGTGTATGAATGCCTGTAAACCATGTTCCGGGAAATATAATGTCCTCTGAAAACGCCAACAAAGCTAGATTTGAAAAACTGAAACAAAATGCCTGTACCCGTGTACCACTGGTGCGCGAGGTTCTTGCTGACCTTGATACCCCGCTTAGCACTTACCTGAAACTCGCCAACACGCCTTATTCATATCTATTCGAATCGGTGCAAGGTGGCGAAAAATGGGGACGTTATTCCATCATCGGCCTGCCGTGCCGAAAAATAGTCAAAGTTCATGAACGTCGAATCAGCATAGAAGAAGACGGGGCTATTATTTCAGAACAGCA
Source organism: Gammaproteobacteria bacterium (assembly GCA_026196545.1). Taxonomy (GTDB): domain Bacteria; phylum Pseudomonadota; class Gammaproteobacteria; order SZUA-229; family SZUA-229; genus LH-M37. The sequence continues at coordinate 465 of JAPHSZ010000073.1, read as the reverse complement.
GGTAGCCGATCCACTGGAATGGATTACCGAGTTCCAGAAACAGTATGCAAAAGACGATTTTAACGATCTACCACGATTTACAGGAGGGCTGGTGGGTTACTTTGGTTATGAAACCATTCGTTATATCGAGCCACGTTTAGATCGTAAAGATAAAACCGATCCATTGGGTACGCCGGATATTTTGTTGATGGTATCTGAAGAGGTGGTAGTGTTCGATAACCTTGCAGGTAAGTTGTACATTATCATCCATGTTGATCCGCAGCAGGATGACGCTTTAGTGAAGGGCGAGCAACGCTTACAGGAAGTTGCAGATAATTTGCGCAAGCCTGTGCCTGAAGTGCCCATACATGAACCACGCCAGGTTGATGAAGCTGATTTTGTCTCCGGTTTCACTGAAGAAGGTTATAAGTCAGCGGTCGCCAAAGCCAAACAGTACATCGTCGATGGCGATATCATGCAGGTGGT
>JAPHSZ010000079.1 GCA_026196545.1 Gammaproteobacteria bacterium | reverse complement strand
GATTATTTTTGGTATTACCATGGCTGAGGCATTGATGGTTTTTTCAGTTGGTCTTTTGTTGCTGAGTGCGGGCGCTTTTGTGGCTTCTTATTTGAATGATGATAAATAAATTAACATTTTTCTTTGTTTTTTTAGTTATACAGTTTCTTAGTGCCTGCTCAGATGGTGAGTTATCTAAAGAAGATGAAGTTCGGCAATTCATAGACGCCGGCGTGCTTGCTGCAGAAAATCGTAGTCGTAAGGATTTGGCTGTATTAATCGATGAAGCTTATAAAGATATTAAAAGGCACGATAAAAATAAACTAATGGGCCTGATGCAGGCTTATTTTTATATGCACAAAAATATTCATCTGTTTACAAAGTATGATGAAATCATTATTCAGGATGAGAACAGGGCCTTGGTTACCATGTATGTGGCGATGGCGGGTAATGTGATTTCTGATGTCAATGCGCTTGCAAGTCTCAGGGCAAAAGTATATAGATTTGAATTACAGTTAATTAAAAAAGAAGATTGGCTGGTTAATTCGGCCAGCTGGCAGGTAGCCAGCCTGAAAGATATGATTAAGGTCAAACATGCGCAGTTGGATGATTAAATAATATAATATGTGTAAATTACTCAGTCAGTGGTCTCCTTCGCAATCTGCGATTGATTTGATCAAGCTAAATGGGCTTGACGATGAACATATCGCAAAATCGGTCGATTATTTAAAAAACCAGACTGAGCTGGAAGATATTGATGATGTTGAGGGTTATGATAACTGGGATACATTTTTTATTATGTTTTGCATTAAGGCAGCGGGTAAACCTGTTAAACATTAATGGTGTCTGGAATAATGTCTTATATTAAAAATAATTATTTCAAGTTAATGGCCTCCGTGTTTTTTTTGCTGCTGGCTTCTTTTTCAGTGACAAACTTATTTGATGCTTATGGTGAGCAATATACAGATGAGGGTTTTAAGCGCTCAGTCTCTGCTTTTGCAATCGCCAAGGGCTTGAATGGTGTGATTTCTGTAGTCCAGGGCACTGAGGTGGCGGTGGAGCCCGCGGGTATAGGCCTGATATTAACGCCCGGACAGATCCTGGACCCTGCCAACGATTTGATTGAACGGTTTTCCTGGGTGATGCTGGTTTGCACGACTTCACTGGGTATTCAGTCTATTTTGCTGAAAATGTTTTCTTCATTTTATTTTTCTGCGATGGTGGCGGTGTTGCTATTTTTGATGGTGCTGTTTATATGGAATGATAAAAAAGTGACGGTTGATATAAAAAATATCCTGTATCGATTTGTCGTGTTTCTAATTATTCTTCGATTTTTTATTCCGGTAATGGCGATTGCCAGTGATGCAGTTTATAAGGCGTTTCTGGAGACCAGTTATGTTGAATCCACCCAGCAGCTGGAGCAGTCCAATGAATTGATTGCTAATCTGAGCAAGGAAAACCAGGCTGCAACTAAGCGGGATGAAGATGCGCCGTGGTATGAGTTGCTGAGTGATAATATTAACGCGGCTATTGATTCATTCGATGTCGATAAGCGTGTTGAGCAGTTAAAAGTTGAAGCGGATAATCTTATGAGCCATATTATTGATTTGATTGTTGTTTTTACCATGCAGACTATTTTATTGCCGCTGGTCTTTATCTGGCTTTCGATGCGGCTGGTCAAAGTCAATTTCAGTTTTAAATATTTTTCTCACCCTGTTAAGTAACTCGGAATAACATTTATGAGCTCAAATGATAAATTCAATCGGGCGGTTGCAGATGCGCGGCGTGCCAGCGATAAGCGTGAACTGGGCTATCGTGAACAGGCACTGAAGCTGTACCCGCATATTTGCGGGCGTTGCTGTCGTGAGTTTGATCGCAAAAACCTGCACGAACTGACGGTTCATCATCGTGACCATGATCACGATAATAATCCATCTGATGGCAGCAACTGGGAGTTACTGTGCTTGTATTGCCACGATAATGAGCATCAGCGGCAGGAAGAGGCGCATCAGGGAAATACCTCCAGTGATGATGGTAAGGCTGATGATGCTACGTTTAATCCGTTTGCTGATCTCAGGTCGATGCTGGATGGCAAAGATTGATTTATTCAGGTTAATTAATGATGTTGGGGCGTTGGAAAAAAGCTAAAACTAGCCAGATTGTCGTTGCTGACATTAATGTGCAGATTGTTCGCAAAAAGATTAAAAACCTGCATTTGCGGGTGTATCCGCCGAATGGCCAGGTTGGTGTGTCTGTACCTGTGCATGTCAATGATGAACAAGTTCGTGATTTTTTATTAGCACGGCTCGACTGGATCAGGGGGCATCAAACTCGTCTGGCGAATCAGCCAGCCACTGTTAAGTATGAAATGCTTTCAGGTGAAAGCCATTATTATCTTGGCGAGCCATTTTCTCTGGATGTGGTTGAGCGGCATGGAAAGCATGAAGCAGTATTGAAAGATTCAAGCCTGCAGATTTATGTCAGGCCAGATACGGGCACTGATAAACGTGCACTGGTTCTGGATCAATGGTATCGCCAGCAGATTAAGGCCATGATTCCCGTGCTGATTGAAAAATGGCAGCCTGTTGTTGGCGTTAAGATCAATGACTGGGGGGTTAAGAAAATGAAAACCCGCTGGGGAACCTGCAATATAGGCGCAGGCCGAATCTGGAACTGGTTAAAAAACCGGTGGTATGTCTGGAATATGTGCTGGTGCATGAAATGGTACATTTGCTCGAGCGCTATCATAATGAAAACTTCAGAAATCATATGGACAGGTTTATGCCGGACTGGCGATTGTACGAGGATGTGCTAAAACGTGAACCATTACTACGTTATGGCTGAGTTGCCTGGTTTAAAATGGCTGCCATCAGTATTTTGTCACTAACAGGGTCAAGCTTATTATTATGTGTCTTATAAAATCTTTATCCAGGAATGTGTGTTTGGCTATGGTTGCCTGCTGTTTTGTTTATGGTGTCAGCCATGCGCAGAGCTTTCAGGACTGGAAAAATCAGCAGCAGTCCGGTTTTGTTCAGGTCAAAGATGAGTTTGAAAAATACCGGGAGGAAATTAATGCGGCTTTTAAGGAATATAAACGTAAAACCGGTGTGATTTGGGGCAGGGACAACAGGTTGCCCGATGGCAAACGTTGGGTGAGTTATATTGATGATTTAAGCCAGCGTAGTGTGGTTGATTTTGAGAAAGGTGAGATCAAGGTTGAGGTGGCCTTGCCTGATGACCAGGTTGTAGATGCAGAGCAGGGCAAAAAACAGCTTGAGCAGGCCCTGTTGAAAGCACTGAATCAGGGTGATGACAAGCGTCCAATACAGCAGATTGCGCAACAGCCGGTATCGCAGCCTTCGGGTGAGGCGATTTTGCTTGGGCAGGTTAGTCTGCCGGATGGCTCTGCTGCGAAGCAGGAAGATTATCAATCCCTGGCACAGGGTGCGGCTGCCGGCGCTACCCAAAAGACCCTGAAGGGTGATGATGGCAAAAAGCGCGTGGTCTATCAGACCAGGCTAAAGCTGGTGCCGGATCATATTCGTGTTCGAGCCATTAAATTTGAGCCATTGGTGAGTAAATACGCCACGAAGTACGGGGTTCCACCAGAGGTGGTATTTGCGGTGATGGAAACCGAGAGCATGTTCAACCCCACGGCGCGTTCCGGTGCACCGGCATTTGGCCTGATGCAGCTGGTACCGACCAGCGGGGCGCGTGATGCTTATCAATATGTATACAAAAGAGACCGGGTGGTGAGTGATACCTATTTATATAATCCCGAGAACAATGTGCACCTGGGTGCGGCCTATATTCGTCGCCTGAATCGTGACTATCTGGGTGGGATTAAGAATGATGACTCACGCATGCTGGCGACTATCGCCGCTTATAATACCGGTGCCGGCAATGTTTTCAGGACATTTGTCGGCAGCAGTTATAGTCTTAGCCAGTATCGAAAATACAACGATTACAGGCAGGCGGCGCTGCGGGAAATCAATCGCCGTAGCCCAGAAGAGGTTTATCGGTATCTGCGTGGCAACTTGCCGTATGCTGAAACTCGCCGATATATCAAAAAAGTGACGGAAAGGATTGATAAGTATTCTCATTCCTGATCAATAGCTTACAGCTCAAATGTAATTTTTGCCTTAAAAAAACTACCCATACTGGGCAGTAATCGCTACCCAGAATGAATTTAGTCTTTTCTAATATTAGAATTGACTTATTTCGTGCTTTACCATATTCTTATATCCAGAAGTTCTTATGGACTTTTAAGCGCATGATTACTAACTAAATATTAGGAAATAAAAATGAAAACATTAAAAATTGTTGCTATTACAGCAATCCTGGCTGCCTCTACTTCTGCTAGCGCATGGTGGGGTCCTTTCAATAACAATGGTTATAACAATGGTTATAACGGTTACAACAACGGTAACGGTTATGGCAATGGTTATGGAAACGGCGATGCAGCTGGTGACATGGACTTTTCTTTTGGTATGAAAGCTCGTGGTAACGGTAATGCTTATGGCAACGGTTACAATGGTTATAACGGTTCTAACAACTATAACGGTTACAATGGTTATAACGGTTACAACGGTGCTCCTTATGGTTATGCTCCATACGGTTACGCTCCTGCTCCTTATGGTTATGCTCCAGCTCCAGCTCAGGCTCCTGCCCAAGCTCCAGCTAGCAAATAAGGAACTACCTTAACGGTAGTGAAGCAATAAAAAGGTCAGATGCCTTAGGGTGCCTGGCCTTTTTTTATTTAATATTTTTATTAGGAGTAGTGTTATGAGTGAATCTAATTCAGATAACAAAGAAGTCGTTGAAGAAGCCGCTGCAAAGAAACCTAAAGCAGCAAAGAAAACAACAGCTAAAAAGACAGTCGCCAAAAAGACAGCAGCTAAAAAAGAAAAGGCAGTTGTGGCAAAAACTGATGATGCAGCTGTAACCAAATCTGAAGCAGCTAAGAAAAAGGTTGTTGAAGATAAAGTAGTGGTCGCTGAATCTAAACAGGAAGAAAAGAAATCAACGCATTACGGTGAGTACCTGGCCATTGCAGCGGGCGTCGTGCTTGTTTGCACACTGACCATCGTTACGTTCTTTGACAAAGAGTTCGACAATTTTGTAGCTAGTTTTACTGCAGTTGAAGAAACAGTAGAGGTTGCGGTTGATCAAGCTTCTGATGATCAGATAGCACAGCCTCAAGTTGCAGTAGCTGCGCCTAACTACGGTTATCAGCCATTTGCTGGAAATCAGTCACGCGTTAAGTCTTTTGAAGAAATGCGTGAAATCCAGCGTGCTGCACGTGAAGAAGCTATGCATAAGCACAATGAAAGAATGGCTAAAGCTAATGAATTAAGAACAGCATCATTTGAACGTATGGATCAGAGAAGAATTGATATGCGTAACAGAATGGAAACAATGCGAGTTAAAACTCAGCAGATTCAATTAGAAATGCAGCAGAAAATGCAGGCAGTGTATGATGAGTTTCACGCAATCTAAATAGAACTGATCTGTGAGTTTAAAACATATTTTTTGAGGATAAAAAAATGAAAACATTGAAAATTATAGCTGCGGTTGCAGCACTGGCTCTGTCATCAACTGCAAATGCATGGTGGGGTCCTTTTGGTAATAACAATGGTTATAACGGTAATGGTTATAACAATGGTTACGGTAACGGAAATGGTTACGGTAACGGTGCTGGTGATATGGACGGTGATTTCTCTTTCAGTATGAGCGGAAGAGGAAATGGTAACGGTTACGGTAATAATAACTGGAATGGCTATAACGGCTACAATGGTTATAACGGCTATAACGGGTACAATGGTTATGCGCCATATGGATACGCTCCATACGGTTATGCGCCAGCCCCAGCTGTTCAGACACAACCAGCTCCTGCTGCTCCAGCTCCTGCTCCACAATCTTCACAGGCACCTGCACAGGGTCCTTATGGTTATGCGCCAGCACCCTATGCGCAACAGGTGCCTATGACTGTTGAACAGATGAATGCGCAGCGTGATGCATTTATCAAGCAGATGGAAGAAAGACGTGCAGCAGATCAAAAGCGTTATGAAGAAATGATGAAAAAAATGAACGAAGCTCGTGCAAACAGAGCGACAACCAACAAAAGTTAATCTTTTTTGAGTAATAAACGGGTTTTATAATGAGTGTATTCTGGGATCCGTTGTTTTAAGTAGTGTGATTGTTGGTGCTAACCTGCTTTCTGAATATAGCTTCATCCATTACAGATTTACCGGTTAGGCAGTAGTCATGCGCTGCTAGGGTGCGGTGGTTTTTTTAGACCATCGCGCCCGCTTTATTTTTGGCAGGCTATTAATTTTCTTTCCTGATTTTGTTGATCATGGCCTGCATCTTCAGGTAATGACTTCCTTTCCAGTAAACCTTTTTACATTTCGTGCATTGAAAAAATTCATTGTAATATTTTTTTGTATCAGCCAATAATTGTCCTTCTACTTCCTGTTTATTAACAACCCTGGTTCTACCATTGCAGTGCATGCATCGGGTGAAGGGTTTCTGTTTATCGTATAAATCAAAGCGTGACAGAATTTCCAGTAATTGCTGCTGAGGCTGCCTTGAGCGTACAAAATAGCCATGAGTTATTTGCTTGCGCATCAGGAGTTGTCGGTCGCAGGTTAGCAGCGTGCGCTGATCCTCGACAGAGATACTGGCCAGCTCAGGGTCGTCGTAATCATTGCGATAGAGGGTATCAAAACCCAGCATGCGTAAATAGGCAGCCAGTCGCCCGAGGTGAACGTCGAGTACAAAACGGGCTTTGTCGAATGGTTCTGGCTGGCAATGTTTGAGAGGTGAAATGTTTGCCAGCTCGGCTACTGGGTGATTTGATGCCGGGTACAGGTCGATCTGGTCACCAGCCTGCACCAGACAATCAAAATCAACGGATTTGCCATTAATAATGATCAGGTCGATTTCTGTATGGGGTACACCGATAGATTCGACCAG
>JAPHSZ010000158.1 GCA_026196545.1 Gammaproteobacteria bacterium | reverse complement strand
TTATCGATTTCATCGATATAGACGATACCCGTCTGCGCCTTATCGACATCATAATCGCATTTTTGCAGCAGCTTCTGGATGATATTTTCAACATCTTCACCCACATAACCAGCCTCGGTCAGCGTAGTTGCATCGGCAATAGTGAAAGGCACATCAAGCAGGCGCGCCAATGTTTCTGCCAGCAGGGTTTTACCCGAACCAGTGGGGCCAATTAGCATGATGTTGCTCTTGGAAAGCTCTATATCGTCCTTTTTATGCTTAACTTCGAGGCGCTTGTAATGGTTGTATACCGCCACAGCCAGGACTTTCTTCGCCTTTTCCTGACCAATCACATAATCATCGAGGATGTCATGAATTTCGTGGGGCGTAGGCAACTTACGAATAGCTGATGAAGTCTCTTCTTCCATCTCTTCGAGAATAATGTCATTACACAGCTCGACACATTCATCGCAGACATAGACAGAAGGACCTGCAATTAACTTTTTAACTTCGTGCTGACTCTTCCCGCAAAAAGAACAGTAGAGTAATTTTTCAGAATCATTACCAGAATGATTATTATCGTCGCTCATCTAACTATAAACCTCAGGCTCACGCCTCTTTATCTGTTTTGCCCTGTTATATCACAGAAAAATCACAGGATTTAAATGCCTATATAATGATATAAACATATAGCTCATAAACGCCATTTCAACAGAAATTCGGGAATGAAAAAACCTTTTTTTGTCAGGATTAGATCCAGATCAAAAAGGTTTGATTGTGAGCTTTAAGATCTTTTGTCCAATACTTCGTCAATCAGACCGTATTCTTTAGCTTCTGGTGAACTCATGAAATTATCACGCTCAGTGTCATTATCTATGGTTTCAATCGACTGCCCTGTATGATGAGCCAGCAAACGGTTTAACTGCTCACGAATCTTAAGAATCTCTTTGGCGTGAATATCGATATCGGTCGCCTGCCCCTGAAAACCACCCAGAGGCTGGTGAATCATGACTCTGGAATGCGGCAGGCAATAACGCTTGCCCCTGGCACCACCGGCGAGCAGAAAAGCGCCCATGCTGGCGGCCTGACCGACACATAAGGTACTGATTTCCGGCTTAATAAACTGCATAGTGTCATAAATCGCCATGCCTGCCGTCACCGAACCACCGGGGGAGTTGATATAAATCGAAATATCCTTATCCGGGTTTTCCGACTCCAGAAACAATAACTGAGCCACAATCAAATTGGCCATATGGTCTTCAATCGGCCCCACAATAAAAATAACGCGCTCTTTCAGCAGACGGGAATAAATGTCGTAAGAACGTTCACCACGAGAGGTCTGCTCGACCACCATTGGAACCAGCCCCAGTGCTTCAGTTTCGAGTGCACCACCATTGTGGCCATTAAATTGTGGAAATCTATGCATGCTTATACCTGCTAAATGCCTGATGTAGGTTTCATTACCTCATCAAATGTACTATCTACAGTTGAAACCTTCGCCTGGCCAACTACCCAGTCAACGATCATGTCTTCAACCACCAGAGATTCAACGCCACGCATCATCTGCGGGTTACTCTTATAATAGTTCACAAACTCGCTGGGGTCTTCATAATCTTTGGCCATCAGCTCAATACGCTCATCGACCCTGGACTGGTCGGCCTGCAATCCAGATAATTTAACCAGATCACCCAGAATCATACCCAGTTTCACACGACGCTCGGCATCGGCCATAAATGCATCCACAGGCTGATCACCACCCATCTGGGCACTCGCCTGCTGCTTCAGGGCTTCAGCCTCTTGCCGAACGATAGCACTGGGCACCAGAATTGTATTGGCTTCCAGGATCTTATCCATAACCCTGGATTTCAAATCAGCACCTAAACGGTTATCCAGCTCTCGCTGCATATTATTTTTAACATCTTCACGCAACTGCGCCAAACCGCCTTCTTCTACACCAAAATCTTTGGCAAAAGCATCATCCAGTTCAGGCAACTCCGGTGCCTCGACTTTAGAAACGCTAACCGCAAACTCAGCTGCCTTACCTGCCAGATTGCTGGCAGAATAATCGTCAGGGAAAGTTACCTTAATGGTCGATTCTGCGTCTTTGGCCAGACCAACGATCTGCTCTTCAAAACCGGGGATCATATTGCCCGAACCCAGCTCAAGCGGCACATTATCAGCAGAACCACCTTCAAACAGCTCACCATCGATACTACCCTTAAAGCTGATGGTTACGCGATCACCGTTTTCAGCAGCACGCTCTACTTCACTCCAGTTGCTTTTCTGCTTACGCAAAGTCTCCAGCAGGTTATCCACATCCTGTTCTGTGATCTCAGCCGTCATTTTTTCAATTTCCAGCTCACTGACCGGTGCCAGCTCAAGCTCGGGATAAACTTCAAAAGTCGCCACATATTCAAGCGGCTTGCCCGATTCAAAACTAATCGGCTCAATAGAAGGATCACTGGCCGGGCGCAGATTTTCCTGAGTCACGGCATCACGGAAAGTGTTTTGCATCACTTCACCAGCCACCTCCTGGAACACCTGCGCGGAATAACGTTTTTTCACCACACTGAGTGGCACCTTACCGGGGCGAAAACCATCTATCCTCACCTGACTCTTCATTGATTGAAGTCGGCTCTCAACCTGAGCGTCAATTGTTTCCGCAGGCACCTGAACCGTTAATTTACGTTCAAGACCTTCCCCTGTTTCGACTGAAACTTGCATAGCTACCTCAGCGTATGTACTTAATTTATATAAAGATATGATAATTTGGTGCGAGAGGAGAGACTCGAACTCTCACGTCAAAGACACTGGTACCTAAAACCAGCGCGTCTACCAATTCCGCCACTCTCGCATATTGGGTGCGAATCATACCAAAAAAAACCGAAAAATACGGCTTTATTCGGAATAAATCCGGTACTTTTTAGATCAATCCAGGCATCCGGCAGACGTGGATAATAGCTAAAAAATGGTGGGTCGTCAGGGACTCGAACCCTGGACCAAGAGATTAAGAGTCTCCTGCTCTACCAACTGAGCTAACGACCCAGTGTGATCAGCTCGTGAACTAGCTCTAAAGAAAAATGGGGTGGACGATGGGGCTCGAACCCACGACAACCGGAATCACAATCCGGGACTCTACCAACTGAGCTACGTCCACCATAAATCAAAATGGCACGCCTGGCAGGATTCGAACCTGCTACCCTCGGCTTAGAAGGCCGATGCTCTATCCGAATGAGCTACAGGCGCAGTGTTGGGATTACTACTACATCTAAATCCAGACTACCAAAAATTGGTCGGGGTAGAGAGATTCGAACTCCCGACATCCTGCTCCCAAAGCAGGCGCGCTACCAGACTGCGCTATACCCCGATAACCACATATCCAGCTGGAAATGTGGAGGCGGGGAATATTACGCGCTGCGCCCATGTGGGTCAAGACGATATTCATCAACTGAATGCATGTTTTTACCTTGTGACAACCATATTCCACATGAGAGAATCAGCAGCCTGATAATCAATCAAAAACCAGCAAGAAAACAACATGCCTGCAAACATTATTGATGGTAAAGCCATCGCTGCAAAGATTCGTGAACAAATGGCTGAACGCGTACGTACACGGGTGGCCGCAGGCAAACAAGCCCCTGGACTGGCCGTCATTCTGATTGGCGAGAATCCTGCCTCACAGGTATATGTACGTAATAAAGAGAACGCCTGCAAAGAGGTAGGCATTATTTCCACATCCCATCGCCTGCCCACAGAAACCAGTGAAGAGGCATTATTAAAGTTGATCAATGAGCTGAATAGTGACGACAGCATTCACGGCATTCTGGTTCAGGCACCACTGCCTGATCATATAAATTTTGAAAAGGTCGTCGAGACCATTATTCCTGAAAAGGATGTTGACGGCTTCCACCCATATAACATTGGCCGCCTGGCTGTTCGCATGCCAATGCTGCGTTCCTGCACACCTTATGGTGTGATGAAACTGCTGGAATTTAGCAATATCGATGCCAAGGGCAAACATGCCGTGGTTGTTGGCGCCTCCAACCATGTTGGTCGCCCGGTCGGACTGGAATTACTGCTGGCCGGCGCAACCGTCACCACCTGCCATCGTTTCACCAGTGACCTGGCTGATCACGTAGCGCGTGCCGATATTCTGGTCGTCGCCGTCGGCAAGCCCGGCATCGTCAAAGGGGAATGGGTCAAACCTGGCGCCACCGTCATAGATATCGGCATCAACCGAACCGCAGACGGCAAACTCACCGGTGATGTTGATTTTGAAGCCGCTGCCGAAAGAGCCGCGTACATCACACCCGTGCCTGGCGGTGTGGGGCCGATGACCGTGGCGATGTTATTACACAATACACTGGAAGCAGCAAACGACCATAGCTAGCTGCTATCAAGCACCCGCTCCATTAAAATCCACCAACCCGTGCAATACCAAATCGGTAAAGCTGACGATACCAATCACCTTGCCATGTTCCAGAACGGGGGCACGCGACAGGCCAAAGCGCTCCAGGAACCTTGCGCAGTAACGAATATCCATTTCCGGGTCAATTGGTAACAGCGGCTTCGACATGATTTCATAGACATTGGTTCTATCCGGCGAGCGATCCTTACCCAGAACATTTTTAGCAATATCTGAAATCAGCAGAATGCCGTATTCATCATCCTCATTACGTTTGTTGACAATCAGGGATTTGGTTTCAACGTGCTTCATGGTTCGCAATGCATCCATAATGGTCATTTTGCCATCAACCATATCAAAGTCTGCTTTCATCACTTCACGTACACGAACAATTTTTTTATCCGGACTCATCATAAAACCTCCTCAACAACATCAGTCAATTTTTCTATCTGGTGGGCGACACCGACCGCATCTTCCACATCAATCTGGATTGCAATCCCCGTCCCGGGTGAGACATCAAACTCACCCACATCACTTATCTTTTCGAGTATGTGCCTACTCAAATGTTCCTCTACCAGAAACAACAGCACATCACGCTGGGTTTCAAGCGAAAGCCCGAAAAAGGTTTTGGTCTTATCCAGGCCTTCACCACGCGCATTGTTAATAACCGTCGCACCCGTGGCACCACATTCACGTGCCGTTTGCATCACCTTATCGGTCATGTCATCTTCGACAAAAGCCAGTATTAATTTGAAATGCATACGCACCTCCCTATTGAATATATCAATATATGTTTTTTAAATTTTTTCATCTCTTAACCCCTGCTCAACTTTTATGTTTTTGACTTTGCTTTGCACGCCATACTGAAAGCTGTGCATAACCCATCACTGAAATCATCGGAAACAGGCTGGCAAAAGCAATCAAACCAAAACCATCAATCAGCGCGCTCCTGCCCGGCACCGTTTCCGCCAGGCCCAGACCCAGTGCAGCCACTAACGGCACGGTGACCGTCGAGGTGGTGACACCTCCCGAATCATAAGCCAGTGGCACCATGGATTTAGGCGCAAAGAATGTTTGTATAACGACAACGACATAGCCGACAATGATGAAATAATGAATCGGTGCACCGATAACAATCCTGTAAGCACCCAGGGAAATACCAACGGCGACGCCAATCGCCACTGCAATTCTCAGCCCCCAGACACCAATCGCGCCACCCGATACTTCATGGGCCTTGATCGCTACCGCAATCAGGGAAGGTTCCGCAATAGTAGTACTCGCGCCAATCGCAAAAGCAAAAATATACACCCAGTAATAATCCTGCCATTGCAGCCCACCAGTGGTAATTCGAACTGTTTCTAAAAATTCGGGATTGGTCAGTTGTTCCGCCATCATGCGTCCAACTGGAAACAGTGCCTGTTCCAGTCCAAGCAGAAAAAGCGTGATACCTACCAGAACATAAAACATACCAATTAGCACTTTCTTTATATTTGGCACTCGCTTTCTAATAACAAGAAACTGAAAACCAAAAATAATGGCTGCAATCGGTATTACATCAAATAAGGTTGACGCAAACTTATCACCAAGAACATGAATAAAATCCATCTAGACAATCATCCCATAGCCGAGGACAAAAATAATGGGGGTTAATGATGCAAACGCAATCAGTCCAAAACCATCCAGCATCGGGTTACGCCCGGCGATAGAAGAGGCCAGGCCAATGCCCAGCGCCGTCACCAGTGGCACCGTTATAGTAGACGTGGTCACCCCACCCGAGTCATAGGCAATACCTATGATTTCATCCGGCGCAAAGCCGGTCATAACAATCACCATGACATAACCAATCATAATCATGTAATGGATCGGCCAGTTTTTTAATATGCGCAACACACCGATGACAATAGCGAAGCCCACTGACAGAGCAACGGTATAGCGCAGGCCGGTTGCATAACCACTAATGGCATCGGCATTATCACCAATATGCCCTGCCCTCGCCGCCACTTTGGCCGCTTCATCGGCAACCGCGATCAGGGCCGGTTCTGCCACCGTGGTGCCGAAACCCAATGAAAACGCAAAAGTCATCAACCAGAAAACGCTGCCTTTTTTGGCAAAGGCATGCGCCATGTTCTCTCCAATTGGGAACAGCCCCATCTCCAGGCCATAGATAAAAAAGGTCAACCCTAAAATGACAAAGAATGTGCCCGAAAGCAAAGCCCCTACATTTTCCAGTGGTTGCTGGAGCACAAAGATTTGAAAAAAACCAATAACCAGAATGATGGGCGCAAGGTCGCGCACGCTCCCCATCATCGATTTCAAAAAGGCTAATACTGGTTTATTAAAATGAGACATTTGTTGAGGTTAAACGCCAATGCGCTGCTGCGCAATGATTTCGGTCAAGCACTAACAAACTTGTCATTCTGAGCGCAGCGAAGAATCTTATACCTGTCTTTGTACTATCACTCCCCTATACCAGATCCTTCACTACGTTCAGGATGATATAAAAAAGAGGTGCTTTTTTATCTATCTCAGCAATACATTTAGATATTGAAGAACCGTTTTGTATTCGCTAACGCCGCCCGCTCCAGCTCTTCACAATCTATTCCCATATACCGAGATACCACCTCAGCAATATGCGGCAGATAACAGGGTTCGTTACGACGGCTTTTAACCGGCGTCTGTTTTAAATCCCGGGGCAACAAATAAGGTGCATCGGTTTCGAGCATGACGCGATCCAGTGGAATCTCTTTCACCGCCTGCTGCAAGTCCTGTCCGCGGCGCTCATCACAAACCCAGCCGGTGATGCCGATATACATATCCAGCTCAAGATAATCCTTCACCTCGGCGGCTGTACCGGTAAAACAATGGGCGACGGCATTACTGAGTTGTGCTCGCGCATGCTTTAATATCGCGACAAAATCATCGTGCGCATCGCGCTGGTGAAGAAATACCGGCTTGCCAAGCTCGGCCGCCAGCTCCAGCTGGGCCTCAAAGGCATTGCGCTGATTCTCCGGGGTCGAAAAATTCCGATTGAAATCCAGCCCGCATTCACCAATTGCAACCACGCAGGCCTGTTTGCCCAGTTCGCGCAAGGCCTCAATGCTTTGTGCACTGAACTCATCGGCATGATGCGGATGCACGCCCGCCGTGGAAAATAACGATTCAGGATAGCGGGCACACAAATCAACCGCGTTACGACTGTGCTCAACATCCGTACCGGTGACAATCATCTGGCCAACACCCGCTCGCACGGCACGCTCGATCACCTGGTCAAGGTCGTCGCGAAACGAACTGCCGGTTAAATTTACCCCGATATCAATATATTCACTCATCTGCGCTATCATAACAGCTGGCCATCAATCTTAACCATCATGTCAGACACCAAACCAAGCCACTCAATCTGCATCATCTGCGATAACGATAGCCGCTATGAGCAGGCCCGCTCATTCGCCGCCCAGCACCAGCTCCCCCTGTTCAGGGAAAAAGACCAGGCATTCGAGCTACAGCTCATTTTTGGTGATGAACGCATCGAGCTCTACGACCGGCAACTCAACACCAGCATCTATGTCGACTTTGTCCACGGCGTGCTGGCCCACCGCCAGCAGTTTGGTGGCGGTCGCGGCCAGGCCATCGCCAAAGCCATCGGCCTCAAACATGGCAATACACCAGGCGTACTGGATGCCACCGCCGGGCTGGCGCGCGATGCCTATGTGCTGGCAACACTGGGCTGCAAGCTAACCCTGGTCGAACAATCCCCGATATTGGCGGCATTAATTGAAGACGGCATACAACGCGGACTGGAAAACGAACAAAGCGCTGAAGTGCTCTCCGGCAACTTTGCACTTCACAACCAGAACGCCATTGCATACATGAACAAACTAAGTGAAGAGCAACGCCCCGATGTCGTTTACATCGACCCGATGTACCCGGAGCGGAAAAAATCGGCGCTGGTTAAAAAGGACATGCAAATTTTGCAGCACCTGCTCGGTAAAACCGAGAACGATGCAGAACTACTCAAAGCGGCACTGGGCTGCGCCAGGAAAAGAGTGGTAGTTAAAAGGCCATCGCAGGCGGAACCGGTTGGTGGCATCAGGCCCAGCTCGTCGGTGAGTAGCAAAAAAACGCGTTATGATCTTTATTTGACTTGAACTTTCTGAGGGAATCATCAGGGAGTTTGAGCCTTTGATAGGCGTGGAAACATAAAGCGTGTCCACGCTACTTGGGCAGCATGACGGGAAGGTGAAAGGTAAGATCTGGACCTCCCCCCGCACTCTTTGGACAATATGTACAGGCACACCAGGAATATAGAATCGTGGTTTTCTTGGTATCCTTTTTAGCATCTTTTGGTTAGAGCGATTGCTTTACTCTTTTGGAGTGTCCGTTAAACTGGGGAAAGTCCACTCCGACCCCGGTTTTTTTTGCCTTTAAAAAACCATGGATTCCAGCTAACAACACACCGGAATGACGATAAAGAAATAGCAGGGACATATGACTATTCTCAAAACCAGTCCGTCAACATAACACCAAACCCAATCCGTTTATTCCGGTAATTGTAATCTACCAGTGTTTCACCGTAGCCATTGAAGTATTGGACATAGCCCTTAAAGCCCGAGCCAATTGGAAAGTTCCAGTCGAGCTGGATTGATGTGCGGTTATTCTCTGAATCAAGGTTGTTCCATAATCGGATACCGGTTATCCGGTTCTCGTTCTTAAAGTACATGCTTAGCTCGCCATAGCCCATGTAGTCTTCGATATCGGGATTATCATCGTCGTCGTCATCTTCCGGTAGCCGCAGCCAGGGTTTTACAAACATCACCACGTTCTTTGTCTCCAGCACAAAATTGGCGTAAAGCCGGTTCCAGCTGCGTGACAGTGGTTTTGTCTGGCCGTTAGACTGGTGATCAAAACCAATCGTGATGAATGTGTTGTTCATGCCGAACAGCTTAAAGTCGGTATCAAATACCAACATCAGTTCCGGCTCGTAATTGGTTTCACGGAACGGTGATGAGTTATCCGTGTTGTAGATCTGCCACAATGACAGCTGGGTATAACCAAACCACAGACTCATATCCTTATCAGCAATATCCAGCCACAACGGCACCTTGAAGCTTATCTGGTATTTAAACTCTGCCTTATCGACCTGTTCCGCCTGGGCACCATAAGCCTGTATATAAGGCTCAGTATTCACATCCTGCTGATAGGTCACCGGCATGATGTAGGTCGGGCGATGGGGGACGATAATAAAATCACCCAGGATCGAGATTTTCTTTTCGCTCTCGATGCGTTTCTTTAATGGCGATTCGAGGTATTCATCATTGCGCTTAATTTCTTGTACCTGCGCCAGTGCAGCCTGTTTATCGTAACACTCAAGTCGCTGTTCTGCCGCTTCAATAACAGCACAGGCGTCATTTTCAGCAGCGGGCACTGCTTCCGCACATACCATGCCCGATAAAAAAATTAAAGCCGCAATGTATCGTCTTGTTACCTGCACGTTTACCATGTAACCCTTGTATGAATAATTTTAAACAGATGCTAGCAGTTTCAACTACTCACCCTCAGGCCCGTAGTATGCAATTAACATAGTACCTTACCGAGATCCTTCAGAATAATTATTTTTTTCTCTGAGGCTTTTAAGAATCTCAATAAAAAAGCCGGACATCGTCCGGCTTTTTTGCTTCATACAGAAAACAGGCTTTAGCTATCTTTCTGTGATTCTTCTGCCTGCTGCTTTTCGATATCAGTCCGCACCATGTCCATATCCAACTCTTTCGCCTTGCCCAGGATTTCTTCCAGTGCATTTTCCGGCAACATGCCAGCCTGCGAGAAAATCGCAATCTTTTCACGGAACAGCATCAGAACGGTTAAGGTATCAGACCCCTTTTAGAAGCCCATCCACGTCTATCCTGTCCGACTTTGCACTTTAACTTTTACTCAATCTTTTCACGAAGAAAACTCGGGTCAGAGAGCATTTTCTTCAAATATACTAATAAACAATATAGACTGTGATATTTGGAGCCAGAGTAAAAACCACTCACAATTAACCCGCACGGCCTTCAATCCATGCATGAGCAAGCACCACTGAGCAATAAAGAAAAAACCGGGAAAAACTAATCCCTGAAGTTATTAAACTGCAACGGCATTTCGATATCTGATGATTTCAATAATGCCATTACCTGTTGAAGATCATCTCTCTTCTTACCGGTGACCCTGAGCTGCTCACCCTGTATCGCTGCCTGAACCTTGAGCTTGGAATCCTTGATCAGCTTGACGATTGTTTTCGCCAGTTCTTTATCAATACCTTCCCTGACTTTTATCGTTTGATAAGCACGCAGCCCACGCTCTTCGATCTTGCTTTTTTCCAGACAGCTAATATCAATATTTCTTGCAATCAATTTTTTGTAGACAATATCGTGCATCTGCTTGATCTGGAAATCGGTCTCCGCCTGCAGGTGCATCTCACCATCTTTCAGTTCAACTTTTGCGTCACTGCCCTTAAAATCAAAACGATTACCCACTTCACGATTCATTTGATCGACCGCGTTGGTAAGTTCGTGTTTATCAACTTCAGAAACAATATCGAATGAAGGCATGTAATATCTCCTAATAAAACTCTGTACAATTAAACCTTATATGAAAACAAAGGCTAATCAATGTCAAACTTATTTATCGGACTGGGTGCACTCAACGCCTTCTTTGCCGTCGCTATGGGGGCCTTTGCCGCACACAAGCTCAAGGCCAGCCTGTCTGCCTATTATTTATCAATCGTGCAAACCGCGGCTGATTACCAGATGTATCATGCACTAGGGCTAATACTTATCGGCCTGCTTTACCAGCACAATAAAACCCGGCTCACCGTCGTGTCCGGCTGGCTGTTGTTCACCGGCATTATTCTATTCAGCGGCAGCCTGTACACCCTGGGTTTAACTGGCACGAAATGGCTAGGTATGGTTACACCGGTTGGCGGCTTCTGTTTTTTGATTGCCTGGCTGATGCTGGCCTTCAGCTATCTGAAACCTACAAAGACATAGCTATTTTCTTGCCGATTTTCGGCCCTGCGCCGCAGAAAAAATACCGCGCAGGATACTCACTTCACGAATCGTTACCTGGGCGCGATTGAACAGCCCCTTTAGACGCCGCATGACAATTTCCGGATTGCTGGTACCAAAAAATTTCACGTCCTCCAGCATCTGATACAGGTGCTGGTACATGCCATCGACCTGATCAGCGGTTGCGGGCAGGTCATCCTGGTGCTTGGCGGCTACCTCCCCGCTCACAGGCTCTGCTATGGCTAACGAAGCCAGCGCTGCCAGCCGCAGTTCGTAGGACAACACCTGCACCGCCGCCGCGACGTTCAGTGAACTGTAATCTGGATTGGTTGGGATATTCACCAGCGCGTGGCATTGCTCCAGCTCTTCATTGGTCAGACCGGTGCGTTCGCGGCCAAAGACAATCGCCGCCTCGGCCTGTGCTGCCTGTTTCATGGTTTCTTCGGCGCACTCGCGTGGCTGCATCATCGGCCATTGCACGGTGCGTTCGCGGGCACTGGTGCCCATCACCCAGCTACAGCCGGCCACTGCCTCGGCCAGGGTTTTCACCACCACGGCAGCACCAAGCACATCATCGGCACCGGCAGCGCGGCTGTAGGCTTCGTAGGTGGGATGATCAACCGGATCGACCAGCACCAGCTTCGACAGCCCCATATTCTTCATCGCCCGCGCGGCTGCGCCGATATTGCCGGGGTGGGAGGTGTTGACTAATACTATTCTTATGTTTTCAAGCATGGGCGTATTCTGCTATGCTTCGCATCGATTTAACACTGCTCTTTAAAAAATAGTCATGCATCCAACAGTAAACATTGCTGTACGCGCAGCGCGTGCCGCCGGCGACATCATTGTCCGTAGTATGGACAAGATTGATCACCTGAAAATAGCGACTAAACGTAATAATGACTTCGTTACTGAAGTTGATCGTAAAGCCGAAGAGGCGATTATCGATATCCTGCGTCAGTCATACCCGGAATATGGCATCCTCGCCGAAGAAAGCGGCTTACAGGGTGAAGGTGCCGAATTCCAGTGGATCATCGACCCGCTCGATGGCACTACCAATTACCTGCATGGCTTCCCCCAGTTTTCAGTCTCGATTGCACTGACACAGAAAGATCGCATTATTGCCGGCGTGATCTACGACCCGATGTCCCAGGAGCTATTCACCGCCTCCAAGGGTGACGGCGCACAGCTCAACGGCAAAAAATTGCGGGTCTCTGGCCAGGTTGGACTGAAGGGGGCCTTATTGAGTACCGGCTTTCCGTACCACGACCAGAGCTATCTCGACACCTACCTGAAAACCATGAAGCAGATGATGGCACCCGCTGCCGGCATCCGCCGTCCCGGTTCAGCCGCGCTCGACCTGGCCTGGCTGGCCGCTGGCCGCACCGATGGTTTCTGGGAATTTAATCTGAATGCCTGGGATATTGCCGCCGGCATCCTGCTGGTGCGTGAGGCCGGTGGCATCATCACCGACTTTGCCGGTGGTGACAGATACCTCGAAACCGGCGACATTATCGCTGCCAGCCCGAAGGTATTCCCGGAGATGATGAAGATCATCAGCAGCAGCGTTAAGGGCAGCGCCTACGCAGAGCGCAAAGGCATATAAGAAAGGTTACTGGGCGGCGGTCTCTTCCGGGGTCAGCGCCTTGATTGTCAGCGCATGAATCGCGCCGCTTTGAATATGTTCATTCAACAGCGCATACACCATCTTCTGTTCCGCCACCATGGTCATGCCTTCAAAGACATCGGAGACAACCACAGCCGTGTATTTACTGCCATCGGCGGTGACCGTGGCTTCACTGCCGGGGATGCCGGCCTCGATAATTTTTTTAACTTCGCTGGTTTCCATCAAATAACCTCATTGAAAAAGTTTTGCGCATCTTAAAGGATATTTTAAAATATGACACCGCATATTCCATACTGGTATAAAGGGTGTCATGCCTGATTACACTCAAATCGTCCTGCTCTGCCGCCCCGGTTTTGAAAAGGAGTGTGCCGGTGAGATCATGGATTATGCCAGCGAGCTCGCTTTTCCTGCCTATATCCAGGCCAGGCCTGACACCGGTTATGTCCTGCTGATTGGCACCGGCGAGCCGAATATTGCTGGACTAATCTCGCAACTGGATTTCAAACAGCTTATTTTTACCCGCCAGTGGTTTGCCAGCCTGGCCAAAATAAATGACCTGCCTGAACAGAACCGCATCGCACCACTGATCGATGCAATCAAATCACTCGAGCAAAAATTTAACGACATTGAACTGGCCTACCCCGACACCAATGAAGGCAAATCACTCAGCCGTTTCTGCAAACAGTTCAAACCGCATTTACTGGCGGCACTGAAAAAACAGAAACTGTTATCACCACACTCGGGGCAGCGCCTGCATCTTTTATTTTTAGATTCGCAGCAGGTATTTGTCGGCGTAGCACCGATTGAAAACAGCGCACAGATTGCCATGGGTATCCCGCGCCTGCGCATGCCCTCTTCTGCACCGAGCCGTTCCACGCTAAAACTCGAAGAAGCCATCCACTGGTTCATCGACAACGAATCCAGGTATTTCAAAAGCGGCATGACCGCAGTTGACCTTGGCGCTGCCCCCGGCGGCTGGAGCTGGCAACTGGTGCAACGCGGCCTGCTGGTCACCGCGATCGACAACGGCCCGATGGAAACAAAGTTGATGCAAAGCGGCATGGTCGAGCATTACAAAACCGACGCTTTCACCTACCGCCCGAAAAAAACCATCGACTGGTTAGTTTGTGACATGGCTGAACGTCCTTCGCTGGTCAGTAAACTCATTGCCAAATGGTTTATCCGCGAAGACTGCCGGAACGCGATCTTCAATTTAAAACTGCCGATGAAGAAACGGCTGCAGGAAGTCAATGAATGCCTTGGGCTGATTCACCGACAACTGGACGAAGCCAACATCCCTCACCAGATACAGGCCAAACAGCTGTACCACGACCGCGAGGAAATCACGGCCTGCATAATAACCACATGATTATCATCAGTAATAATCCACTAATCCCTCTAAAATATTTTCACCTTTATTTATATTATCAACGACCATGCAAAGCAAAGCCCTGAAGCCCGAAGAGTATTTCATCAAAGACGAACCCTATTACCAGTCGGTAGGTGAAGAGATCGAAGTTTTCGAAGCCGCCTATCGTCAGGGCCTGCCAGTTCTACTGAAAGGCCCGACCGGCTGCGGCAAGACCCGTTTCATGGAGCACATGGCATGGCGCCTGGAACGTCCGTTGATCACGGTTTCCTGCCACGATGATTTAACTTCGTCTGACCTGGTCGGGCGTTTCCTGATCTCCGGTGGCGAAACCATCTGGGTCGATGGCCCGCTGGCGCGCGCAGTGCGCAACGGCGCGATCTGTTATCTAGATGAAGTGGTCGAGGCGCGCAAGGACACTACCGTGGTGATTCACCCGCTGGCCGATGACCGCCGCGTGCTGCCGATGGAAAAAGTTGGTGAACTGCTGGAGGCGACGCCCGATTTCTGCCTGGCGATTTCCTACAACCCCGGCTACCAGAGCGTGATGAAAGACCTGAAACAGAGCACACGCCAGCGTTTTGTTGCGCTTGAATTCGATTACCCCGATGCCCAGCTCGAAGCCGAGATCATCACAAAGGAAACCGGCATTGATGCCCGGACTGCGCAGCAGTTAGTCAAGTTTGCGCACATGACCCGCGACCTGAAAGGCAGCGGCCTCGACGAGGGTGCGTCAACCCGCCTGCTGGTACACGCCGCCAAGCTGATTGCCGACGGCATCAAACCGGTCACCGCCTGCCAGACCGCGATTACCCAGGCAATCACAGACGACGCCGATATGTTGACCGCGATCAACGAATTGTCTTCGTCTTTGTTCTAGTTTCTAAAACCACGAGCCATGCCTCGCGAACCGCTAACTGAAAAACAGATTATTGCGTTTCTGGATGAATGTCTGGAGGTTGAGTTCTCCTTCGTCAAAAATGAAATCCCCGCCGCCGATATCGTCAAACTACCTCGACCACAACAGGACTTCATACTCAACCTGACGCAACGCGTCGCCGCGACCAATATCGAGCTGGCCTATCAGTTTGCCTGCCATGCAAAACAGGCAATCGAAGCCATGGACCTGCACATGGTTGAGGCCTGGGCGATGAGCGCCACCGACAACTATGACCGCCAGGGGCTGTTCCCTGCGATGTCGGTCATCAGGGACCTTGAAAACTTTGTACAGACCGCGCACACAAAAAAATACGGTGTCACCTTTGAAGAGGAGGCCTCGGTGCTGCTGCCATTTTTACAGGGCCTCGCTGGCCGCAAACTAAAACTCGCCGAGGCAGAGCAGGCCTATACCGATACCGAGACCATTTACATCCCGGCAATCACCGCGCTGTTTGAAACCAAAAAAGAAAACTTCCTGCACTACAAAGTCACTGTCGCCTATCTCTGGGCACAGATCCAGTTCGGCAGTTTCAGGATCGACCTGGAACTGTTGACCGATGACGCCGAGAAACTCGAAAAATTCTGCGCACTGGAAAACATCCGGCTTGAGGCCTGCATCGAACGGGAACTGCCCGGCCTGTACCGCGACATGCAGAAACTGAAAACCCAGTTACATCCCGAACAGATCGA
>JAPHSZ010000034.1 GCA_026196545.1 Gammaproteobacteria bacterium | reverse complement strand
GTAGTGTAGCCACCGTCGTCGTTGCTTATGGCAAGGGTGCCCGTTGGTTTCGGGTGCACGATGTGGCTGAGACCAGTGATGCATTGAAAGTTTGTATGGCTGTCGAACAGGCCTGATCAATAAAAATTAATAGAAGTAGTTATATGGCAAAAAAATATTTTGGAACAGATGGCATTCGCGGCAAAGTCGGTGAAGGCCTGATGACCGTAGACCAGGTGCTCAAGCTGGGCTGGGCTGTAGGCAAGGTGCTGGCAGGCCAGGATGAAAATCTGGTAGTAATCGGCAAGGATACCCGCATTTCCGGTTATATGTTCGAATCAGCACTGGAAGCGGGCCTGTCTGCGGCGGGTGTTAATGTGCGCCTGCTCGGGCCGATGCCAACGCCGGGTATTGCCTACCTGACCAGAACCCTGCACGCCTCTGCGGGCATCGTTATCAGCGCTTCGCACAATCCTTTTTATGATAATGGTCTGAAATTTTTCTCTTCCGAAGGCAGCAAGTTGCCCGATGATCTGGAACACCAGATTGAAGCCATGTTCGAAGCACCGATGACCACGGTCGATTCGTACGATCTGGGCAAGGCCAGAAGGGTAGTTGATGCACAGGGTCGTTATATTGAAGCCTGTAAGGCGACGATTCCATTGGCGACTCGGTTTACCGATATGAATATCGTGGTCGATTGTGCCAATGGTGCGACCTACAATATTGCGCCGCAGGTGCTGACTGAGCTGGGAGCCAATGTGGCCGCCGAAGGTGTTGATCCCGATGGCATCAATATCAATGCTTATAGAGGCTCTACCCATCCGGGGCATCTGCAGAAAGTAGTCAAGGAGCAGGAGGCTGATCTGGGCATTGCGCTCGATGGTGATGGTGATCGCCTTATTATGGTCGATGCTGAAGGTGAGGTTGTCGATGGGGATGAGCTGTTATACATCATCGCAAAAGCAAGGTTAGATGCAGGTGATGATGTTCAGGGCGTGGTCGGCACCTTGATGAGTAACATGGGGCTGGAACTGGCGATCAAGGAAATGGGGCTGGAATTTGTACGCGCCAACGTTGGTGATCGCTACGTGCTTGAATGCCTGAACCAGAAAGGCTGGAAGCTGGGCGGTGAATCTTCGGGGCACATCATCTGCCTTGATCGAACCACTACCGGTGACGGCATCGTCTCGGCCCTGCAGGTGCTGGCTTATCTGGCCAAAACCGGGCAAAGCCTGCATGAAGCCAAATCAGGCATGAAGAAAATGCCCATGCACATGATCAACGTGCCGCTCAGTGGTGACAGCAAACCGCTTGAATCCGAGCAGGTAAAATCAGCCGTGCAACAGGCCGAGCAGCAGCTCAAGGGCCGGGGCAGGGTGTTGTTGCGACCTTCCGGCACCGAGCCGTTGATCCGGGTCATGGTGGAAGGCGAAGAAGAAACCATGGTTAATACATTGACGCAGAGGATTGCGGATGTGGTGGCGGCGGTTTGATTCCCCGTTTTTTATTTGATGTTGTTTGTCTAAAGCCCTCTATATTGATCGATTAACCCCTTAGCATTGTTGATTTCTTGGGTGCCGACAGGTATCCTTTGCGACCTTTGAATACAGTGGAGAATACAATGCGTCAGCCTATGGTAGCGGGTAACTGGAAGATGAACGGTTCCAGCGAGAGCGTAAAAGAATTGATTAGTGGTGTTAAGGCTGGTGTTGGCGAGGCTAATGCTGAAGTCGTTGTATGTCCTCCCTTTGTATATATCCCTTCAGTTGCTGATGCTATCGGCGATTCTGGCATCAAATTGGGTGCGCAGAACATGTGTGACCAGGACGCGGGTGCATTCACCGGTGAGGTTTCCGGCCCGATGCTGAAAGATGTGGGCTGTGAGTACGTCATCATCGGCCATTCTGAGCGTCGCGCCATGTACGGTGAGAGCGATGAGGTGACAGCGGTTAAATACGGCGCGGTTCTGAAAAACGGCCTGAAGCCCATTTTCTGCATTGGTGAAACCCTGGAAGAGCGCGAAAGCGGTATCACTGAGGATGTGGTTGGTCGCCAGATTGATGCAATTTTAAATTCAGATGGTGTGGCTTCTCTGGCCAATGCAGTGCTGGCTTACGAGCCGGTCTGGGCGATTGGTACCGGTAAAACAGCGACACCCGAGCAGGCCCAGGAAGTGCATGCTTTCATTCGTAACAAGATAGCCGCGCTGGATGCCGGTGTGGCTGAAGGCCTGAGAATCCTGTATGGCGGCAGCATGAACCCCGGTAATGCGGCAGAGCTGCGTTCACAGCCTGATATCGATGGTGGCCTGATTGGTGGCGCATCACTCAAGGCTGAAGATTTTCTAGCGATTTGCACAGCAGGATAAGGAAAATATAGTGGATACTATTTTATTGGTTATACAGGTATTTATGGCGATAGCCATTATTACGCTGATTCTTTTGCAGAAAGGCAAAGGTGCGAGCGAAGGCGCGACCTTTGGTGGCGGCAGTGCTGGATCAGTGTTCGGTGCCAGTGGTTCATCAAACTTCTTGAGCAAAACCACCGCCATTCTTGCGACGGCTTTTTTCATTAATAGCCTGGCGCTGGCTTATCTGGCTGGGAATCGTGATGTGCCAACCAGTGTCATGGATACTATCGATACAGTACCGGAAGTGAGCATAGAAACTGAACAGGCCACAGATTCGTTTGATGGCAGCGTGCCATTGCCTGCTGAGGCTGCGGTAGAAAGCGATGTACCTGCACCAGCAGATGCCCCTGTTGAGAGCGATGTACCGCCTGCCGCGGAGTAATCGGGCTAAAATAAATACAGCCGATGTGGTGGAATTGGTAGACACGCTATCTTGAGGGGGTAGTGGCGAAAGCCGTGCCGGTTCGACTCCGGCCATCGGCACCAAATATGGTGATGGACAGGGTGTTCTGGTAGAGTGCCTGACAGGGATTGTGAATAATTAAAAATTAACGAAATCTGTTAGAAGCAGTGTTCGTGGAGTCAAAATGCTAGAGAATTATTTGCCAGTACTCGTTTTTCTCGCCATAGGTTTATTGGTTGGTATTGGTCCCATTTTTATGGGGGGCTATCTGCTAGCACCTCATAAACCCGATGAGGCAAAAAACTCCCCGTTTGAATGTGGCTTCGAAGCTTTTGAAGACTCGCGCATGAAATTCGACGTGCGCTACTATCTGGTCGCCATTCTTTTTATCATTTTTGATTTAGAAATCGCTTTCCTTTTTCCATGGGCCATCGTGCTGGATGAGATAGGTGTGTTTGGCCTTATCGCCATGGGTATTTTTCTTGGTATTCTGGTGATTGGCTTTATTTACGAATGGAAGAAAGGAGCGCTGGAATGGGAATAGAAAACAAGCTGGAGCAGGGTTTCGCTACTACTCAGCTTGATGGGCTTATTAACTGGGCGCGTACCGGTTCATTGTGGCCGGTGACTTTTGGCCTGGCCTGCTGTGCGGTTGAAATGATGCAGGCGGGTGCCTCACGTTATGATCTTGACCGTTTCGGTATTATTTTTCGCCCCAGCCCCCGCCAGTCTGATGTCCTGATAGTGGCCGGTACACTGTGCAACAAAATGGCGCCGGCGCTGCGCAAGGTTTATGACCAGATGGCAGAACCTCGTTGGGTGATCTCGATGGGTTCATGTGCTAATGGTGGTGGTTATTACCATTATTCCTATTCGGTGGTGCGAGGTTGCGACCGAATTATTCCTGTCGATATTTATGTGCCCGGTTGCCCGCCGACAGCCGAAGCGCTGCTCTACGGCATTCTGCAATTGCAGAACAAAATTCGCCGCACTAACACGATTGCGCGTCAGCCAAAGGAAGCCTGATGTCGACACGTATCCAGCAATTATCTGATCGCCTGCAGCAGGCATTTGGCGCTAAATTAAAGGTCAATGAGGTTGTACTCAATGAGGCGACTGTTGAAGTGGCAGCCAGTGATTTATTGAGCGTTTGTGAAAAGCTGCGCGATGATGAACAGCTTGCTTTTGAACAACTGATCGACG
>JAPHSZ010000024.1 GCA_026196545.1 Gammaproteobacteria bacterium | reverse complement strand
ATACAGCGCCGCGCCATCTGGTTGATGGTGATCCGGGGTTGGAAGCGTCTTTGTTGGGCGGCAGCATGTATCTGTTCTAAAAGGGATGATTTTGCCCTTGCATCCAGAAGGGAGATGATCTTATATCCTTCCAGTGTGGTCAATGTCATGTTGCAGGTACAGCAGGTGGCACATTGGCGTTTACAGGCGATGGTTTCCCTTTGGGCAAAATCCTCAAACAGGCCATATATTTGATCCAGCAGGGTTATCTGATGCGCACACCGCGTGGCAGGATAGCTACGCCGAATGTGTACCGCCATTTTGGTCTCAAACAGCCGGTGAATGAACAGTTGACCCAGGCGACGCTGGAGCTGCCCGATACGGATTGTGAAAAATAACAAAGGAGTGTGAGTGTGAGCAATTCAGAAAATGAATTTTTATGGCCGGTGCGTGTCTATTACGAAGATACGGATTCAGGCGGTGTGGTTTATTACGCTAATTACCTGAAATTTATGGAGCGTGCACGTACCGAGATGCTGCGCAGTTTTGGCTTTGAACAGGACCAGTTAATAACCGATCAGGGGGTGATATTTGCTGTGCACAGTTTATCGGTGAAGTATAAAAAGCCTGCGGTATTTAATGATGAGTTAATAGTGAAGACAAAAATAAGTGATTGTGGCCGTGCCAGTTTTGATTTCTCACAATCGGTGTTACGTGCACTGGATGAATCACTGCTTTGTGAAGCGGAAATAAAAGTGGCCTGTATCAATGCAGAGAAATTTACACCTACGGTGATTCCAGAAATAATGTTGAAAAAAATTAAACAGGGGGCTGGCAGTGGAAGCTGATATGTCGTTATTGAGTCTGGTTGCACGGGCGAGCGTGACCGTACAGCTGGTGATGTTGGTTTTACTGGCCGCGTCAGTTTTGTCCTGGGTCATTATTTACCTTAAGTATGATGTGCTGAAAAATGCACGCGAAGATGCGATGCGTTTTGAGGACCAGTTCTGGTCGGGCATTAATCTTTCTGATCTGTACGCCCGGATTAAAAAAAATACTGAACACGGCAGTGGTATGGCGCGTATTTTTATTGCCGGCTTTGCCGAATACGTCAGGGTGCACAAGCATGCTTCGAATAATACAGAAATGATGTTGTCCGGTGTGCAGCGTAGTATGAAAGTGGCACTGGCGAGAGAAGAGGAAAAGCTGGATGCGCATTTATCTATGCTGGCGACGATTGGTTCGATTAGCCCATATATTGGCCTGTTCGGTACGGTGTGGGGTATCATGCGCTCGTTTATTGCTTTGGGTTCAGTGCAGCAGGCCAGCCTGGCGATGGTCGCCCCGGGTATTGCCGAGGCGCTGATTGCGACTGCGATGGGCCTGTTTGCTGCGATACCGGCAGTGATTGCTTATAACCGCTATGCCGAGCGCGTCGATAAGCTGGCCATCTCTTATGAAAATTTTGCCGAAGAATTCGCCACTATTCTGCAACGTCAAAGCCAGTGCTTACAGACCGAGGGCGAAGGCCGGTGTGATGAAAGCGCTTCGGGTTCCGGAGATCAAAGCTAAAAAACATGGCTTCTCATCGTAAACGCAGAGCGGTTGCTGAAATTAATGTGGTGCCTTACATTGATGTCATGCTGGTGTTGCTGATTATCTTTATGATTACAGCGCCTTTGTTGCAGCAGGGTGTGGAAATTGATTTGCCACAGGCCAGTGCTAACCCATTGCCACCCGAGCAGCGTGAGCCGGTGGTGTTAACGGTGAGCAAAACCGGCGAATATTTTCTGAATGTGGGTGAGAAAATTGATGAGCCTATCAGTGAAGAAGTGCTGGTGCATCGCGTTGCTGCTGTAGTTAAATATCAGCCGAAGACACCCGTGCTGGTACGCGGTGATAAAAATGTGGATTATGGCAGTGTCACCAATGCTATGGTGCTGTTACAGACAGCCGGTGTCGAAAAAGTGGGTTTGATGACCGATCAGCCTGATAATCAGGGTTCAGCAGGAAAACAATGATTTCATCCGAGTTGTTGAATGACATCAAGGCAAAACCGATCGTTTTAGTTGTTGCGATTGTTCTGCATTTTGTTCTGGTTATTTTGCTCGGGGTTAATTTGAGCAGTAGCGAAATACACCGGCCAGCCAGTTCAGACAGGAAAACGGTTAAGGCCGTTGTGGTCGATGCAGTCAAAATTGAGGCTGAGGCCAAAAAGCTAAAGCAGATAGAAGACGATAAAAAGAAGAAAAAGCTCGCCCAGCAGAAAAAAATTAAACGTGATCAGGAAAACGCCAAAAAGAAACTGGCAGAAGAAAAAAAACGCCTGGCTGATATCAAGAAAAAGCAGGCGGATGAAAAAAAACGTCTGGCAGATTTAAAGAAAAAGAACCTGGCTGAGAAAAAACGCATCGAAGCAGAAAAGAAAAAGGCAGAAGCTGACAGGAAAAAAGCCGAAGCAGAAAAGAAAAAGATTGAGGCTGAAAAACGCAGAGAAGAGGAGGCGCTGGCCGCCAAACGCAAGCTTGAAGAAGAAAACAGGCGGAAAGAAGAAGCCGCTGAATTACAGCGCAAGCTGGCTGAAGAAGAGCGCAGGGCTGAAGAGGCGCGTCAGGCAAAAGAAAAAAATGCCAAATTGCAATCTTTGCGCTCACAATACGTGCGCCTGATTGAGCAAAAAGTGGAGCGTAACTGGCTGCGCCCTGCCACTTCGACATCGAGTATGTCGTGTGAAATTATTGTGACACAAACTTCTCTGGGTGATGTGGTTGATGTGGTTTTGAAAAAATGTGCGAACGATCTCGCATTTCAACGATCTATTGAGCGGGCGGTGAGAAAAGCCTCGCCATTGCCACCACCACCAGATCCGGGGGTATTTGATCGTGAAATCCATTTTACTTTTAAGCCACGTAGTTAGTCTGTAGTAAACTTGGCCTGAGGAATTTAAGGTTATAATTTTATGAAGCGTTATTTGTCTGGATTAATATTGTTCTGTTTTTGTTCTGTTTCGCAAGCAGTGCTAAATATTGAGATTACAGAAGGGGTTGAAGGCTCTCTGCCCATTGCTGTCGTGCCGTTTCAGTGGCCCGGTAGTGTCAAGCTGGCGGATGCAGATGTGTCGGCAATTATTGCCTCTGATCTGGCGCGTAGTGGAAAATTTGCCCCCTTGCCGGTGAAAGACTTAATCGCTTATCCCAAACAGCCGGAAGATGTGCATTTCCCCTCCTGGCGCATGACCGGTGTTGATCATCTGGTGATTGGTGGTATCAGGCAGGAGCCGAATAACCAGTATCAGGTTTATTTCCGCCTGTTTGATGTGCTTAAGGGAGAGCAGGTGCTGGGCTACAGTTTTGCTGCGACCAGAAATTCACTGCGCTCGGTGGCGCATCGCATCAGTGACCGCATCATCGAAAGCTTAACCGGCCTGTCGGGTGCTTTTGATGCCCGTATTGCCTATGTGACAGCCAAACAGCAGCCGGGTGAGCCTGTAACCTATTTGTTGCAGGCAGCGGATACCGATGGTTTTAATTCGCAGAATTTGCTGACTTCCACTGAACCGGTGATGTCGCCTGTGTGGTCACCTGATGGTACGCAACTGGCTTATGTGTCTTTTGAGCACGGTGTGCCTGAGGTTTTTGTTCATGATATTTACACCGCGAAGCGTCAACTGGTAACAAAATTCAAGGGGATTAATGGTGCGCCTTCCTGGTCGCCGGATGGGACACGCATGGCGGTGACCCTGTCGAAGGATGGCAATCCGGATATTTATATTCTGGATTTGGTCGATAAGAGCCTGAAGCGCATCACCCGGCACTGGTCGATTGATACCGAAGCGGTGTGGATGCCCGATGGAAACTCGCTGGTATTTACCTCGAGCCGGAGCGGCAAACCGCAGTTATACCGTGTTTCTATTGAGGGCGATGCCAGGCCGCAGCGCCTGACCTTTGAGGGTAAATACAATGCCAATGCCAGCGTTTCGCAGGATGGCGAAACAATTAGTTTTGTCCATGGTGCTGATAATTCCTATAGAATAGCCGTGTTATACCTGGAAACGGGGCTGGTGCAGCTGGTTACTGATGGTCCGCTGGATGAGTCGCCCGAGTTCTCGCCAAATGGTAGTATGATCCTCTATGCGTCGCAGCATAATGGCAAACCCGTACTGGCGGCGGTTTCGACAGATGGGAGACACAAACAGCGTCTGGGCCTGTCTGATGGGGAAGTGAGAGAGCCGGCGTGGTCTTCTGTGAAAAAATAATTGGGTTTTGTAAGCTAAATTTAAAAAATAAGAATCTTGAAAAACAAATTGGAGTGTGTGATGAAAAATTATTTATTAATATTTTTAATGGCAGTGGCGATGGTGGCCTGTACTGAAAATGTAAAGGACGATGATGGGGTTGATGGTGCAGGTGCTGATGATACTGCTGTAGTGGATGGACAGTCTGGTGCACAGGTGGGTGCCGTTGATGGTGCGGGTGCTGATGCCGGACAGGCACTGGCGGTTTCATATGATGCAGCCGCAATCAATGATGCAAATAGCGTGCTGGCCGAGCGTGTGATCTACTTTGATTTTGATATCAGCAAGGTAGATGGTGATTATGTAGAACTGGTCAAGCACCACGGTAAATACCTGTCTGCCAACCCGAGTGTGAAAATCAGGCTGGAAGGCCATGCCGACGAAAGAGGCACGCGTGAATATAATGTAGCGCTGGCAGATCGTCGTGCACAGGCGGTGAAACGTCTGTTGATGTTCCAGGGCGCTAGCAGTGACCAGATTACCCTTATCAGTTATGGCGAAGAAAAGCCTGCAAGTCTGGGACATGATGAAGCATCGTGGCGCTTGAATCGTCGCGCAGAGCTGGTTTATCAATAGGTCGTTACTGAATAGTAAAGTCATTCGGGTGAGATATGTTTAAGCGTTTTATTGTTTTATCGATAATTTTTGTCGTTAGTTCATCAGTATTTGCCGTGGAAAAAGATGTGATTTCCATGATGAGCGTCAAACAGCGTCTTGAACGTATGGAACGAATGATGGGTTCAGAATTACTGATGCAGCAGGCCCAACAGATCGAGGCTTTGCAGGAAGAAATTTCGGCGCTTCGTGAGCAGCTGGATCAGCAGGGCCATGAGCTGAGCACCATTAAGCAACGTCAGCGTAGTCTGTATCTTGATATGGACAGGCGTATTAATGCGGTTGAGACAGCGGCCCCCGCTTCTGGGTTGCGGGCACCGGTTGCTCCTCCGGGCACAACGCAAGTGCCTGTGAGTGTACCGGATAACAACGTCGCGGTGGGGACGGCACCGGTACTGCCAGCTGTGGATAACAATGGTAAAGGCGATTACGACAGGGCCTTTGGTCTGTTGAAAGAAGGGCGCTACAAGCAGGCAATTGTTGCGTTTGGCGGCTTCCTCAAAACATTTCCGCAGAGTCAGTATGCGGATAATGCCCAGTACTGGCTGGGTGAGGCCAATTATGCCTATCGTCAATATGATCAGGCGTTGAGTGAATTCCAGCGCCTGATTGCCAATTATCCGGACAGTTCAAAAGTTCAGGGAGCAAGGTTAAAAATCGCCTATGTTTATTATGAGCTGAAGAACTGGT
>JAPHSZ010000001.1 GCA_026196545.1 Gammaproteobacteria bacterium | reverse complement strand
GACAGAACACATATCCCAATGATGTAAACTCAGCATCAAACAATCGAGAATGTGCTGGATGTTCCGGACAGAACACATATCCCAATGATGTAAACTAGGTGTTACGCAAGTTACTGTTTTTACAGTAACTTGCGTGTCTTTGATGGGCGTATTTTTGCTGCATAATTAAAATAAATCGAATTGATCGGGTGATTTTTTATCGGGCTGTTTGTCCTTCCCAACATATGAAATGATGCGTTCATATTGTTTATCAGTAAAGTGGAGGATATTGACTTTACCGCCATATGGCAAGGCTGATTCGACTCGCTTGCAGTAGGTTTCCATTTGTCCCAGGCTGGCACAGAACCGCATATATACTGAGAATTGCACCATTTCAAAGCCCATGTCGAGTAATGTATTTCGAAAGCTGGTAGCTGCTTTACGTTCATCCTTTTTAACAACGGGAAGGTCAAACATGACTGCGATCCACATAATTCGATAGCCGCTTAACATGGGTTACCAGCCTTCAGACAGGCTGGAGGCAAGGGTTAGTGGTAAACCTGGAAATGGCAAATCTAGTTCTTTACGGTCACCAAGATAAACCTGTGCCAGTGAAACAGCCAGACGCTGCATGCAGACTGTTGCGGGAGTTGTGCCGGAATTAGTTTGCATGTCATCATAAAGTGAGCGTACCAGTATTCGCTTGGTTTCAGCGGTAACCTGCTCTTTGCCAATATTATTTATTTGCCAGACAAGTAAATCGACCATTGGGCGAAATGGTTCCATTAAGTCGTCTACTAAACGCATCGGATTGCCTTGATTACTATGGTGAATACCAAGAGTAGGGTGTAATCCAGCGGCTATGACTGCGCGTGCGGTTGCTGCACGGTAAATGGTGTAGCCATAATTCAATAGCCCGTTGATGCCACTTGAGTTTTTGTCGCGACGAAAGTCCTTTCCAAACAGTAGTGCCCAGTATCGTCTTGCAGCCTGTGCTTCAATATTGTCAGGATCACCCGAACGTATTTTTTTCACGAGGCTAGCGACAGGAACTGTTAATTGCCCAGCGGCTTCCAGCGCTGCTGCCTGTTGCTGAACTTTTGATTTAACAATTTCGGCCCATATACGGTTATTTGTTGGCTTTTTTGCTGCAATCTGTGCATCAAAACGTTTGGCCTGTTGGAAGTTACCATCAATCGGCCACAACATGCCAACGGCATTATGATTGGCGGCGCAAAGTACAAATGGCGCACCACGTTCAGCCAATGCAACCAGTAGGTTGTTGGTGTAGCTGAGTCCGTGTGCATTGGCGATGACGGCAACAATATCATCCAGAGGGATTTGCCCGAGCTCTTCCCTGTCGCCATCGGTATTACGGACTACTAAAAATCCCCGAGATACGAATATATGCCGTTTGTCGTCCGCTACCTCAATGATACGACCTATCATGTTTTATCCCTTGTAGACTGAGTCCCTGAGGTCACCAATTTCAGAAACGATCACGCGCTGGCCGTTTGATTTTTGCAGTGAGCCTGCTGTTTTGGAAATATAGGAAAATGGGTCATCCTTACTCCTGTTGCGTGCATCAACATTGGCTTCATTGTGTTCACTCATGAAAATCTGTCCGTTGCCACTTATTGTTGCTACGCGCATTGTTTTAGTTGCATCTCCGACGTTCAATCTAACGTAGTCATTGATCATTAGCCGCATTACAAGGGGTTGGCCTGACTGGCTTGTTGATGGGTTTCTCAGCTGTTTAAAGCCTTTGTCTTCACCCAGCTGTCGAATAATCTGATATGCCTGAAAAGTGGAAACAACATCGCCTTTCCATTTGCCTTTTTCATCTCGCCAGATTTCAAGACAGTAGTTGTTGCCACCAACATAGCCCTTGTAGGCTTTTGTGTTGCCGTTTTCATCGAGTCCATGACGATTTTTATTGCTAGAGCTGTTAATCATAACGAGATTTTTATTTTTGGTTTCGCGCTGCCTCAAACCACCATCCTCGGGTGTAACGCGACGGGTAGCAAGCCCCACATTGTTAATTCCCCATGCTGATTCTTCATGCATGGCTCCCTGATAACCGTGATCAGGCTTATGGCTGACATAGATATTATTTAAGCCACGTTGGACATGTGCCCGGTATG
Organism: Gammaproteobacteria bacterium; assembly: GCA_026196545.1. Taxonomy (GTDB): domain Bacteria; phylum Pseudomonadota; class Gammaproteobacteria; order SZUA-229; family SZUA-229; genus LH-M37. The sequence continues at coordinate 4,707 of JAPHSZ010000001.1, read as the reverse complement.
TCGGCCAGGGGAATGGCATTTCATCAACAAGCTTGTCAAGCTGATGTTGTCTTGCGTAGGCACTGGCTTTTGAAAATCGCTGTAATAGTCCCTGATCGGTAATTGCCACTACGGCAGCATCAACGGCGTGATGTCTGTGGTCATTTCTGTTTTTCTGGCTGTGGCCAGATAAAAGTTGATTAAGGCCAAATTTTCCACGTAATAGCGCGGTCATTCTTCCCGGTATTGCACGTACTTTATTGGGCGGGCAAATACATGACAGGTATTCTTTGGCTATTCTTGATAAATAGGCTGTGTCATTAAGCGCTCTGGCAAGGAAGTCGTTATCATTACGCAGCCATTGTTGATAGCCATCCGGCGCAAATCTCTTTGCTTTGTCTTTAGGCATGAGGGTTGCTCGTGTGAGAATGGCCTCATAATCATATCCTTCTAGAGCTTGTTTACCAAAGGCATCATAGGGTGTTTGATTTCCTTTGTCACGATTAGCCTGCCTTATGGAAACAGTTTTATTATTTAGGCTGTCATCAAGCGTAATTGAATAGGGAAGGATGTGTTCAATTTCAACTTCATTGGAAAGTAGTTTCTTGATTCCTATTTTATCGCCGGTATACGGACATCTTCGGTTTGCTATATCTTTAGGGTTGAGTTCTTTCCATAATTGCATTTTTTGTGATAATTCACGGCGTTTTGATTTGTCTAAATTATCCGGGTTTATCCCGAGAGTTACACAAGCTTCTTTAATATTAGCCTCATTCCTATCTTGATTTTCTTTTTGTTGGCGTTGAATTTCGTTTTTTCTTTCGCGGCTTAGTTTTAATTCACGGGTTACTTCAACGATAATTTCGCTCGGGTGGCCATAGCGATTGATGAGTGTATTAACTACTTTGCGTATTTCATTGAGACCGATATGAACCGTAGGGTTAGCTATTTTTCCATAGCGTTCTTCATCATTCTTTGGCTCGTCTTTTGCAAAGGCGACGTGTCGACGCAGTGGTATGCCGTAGTAGGGAAGTGCTTTCATGATCTCCCCTGTCTGTTGTGAATGGGAGAGTGCGCTATGGCTTTCAAATCCTGCTTTTTCGACGGCTTGTGAATATGTAATAACGTCTTTTTCTAATTCGGATAGTATGCGATACAATGCTTTCTTGCTGAGGTTGCCGTAACCTTCAGGTAGATTGGTGTTGGCGATATCTTCTGCTAACCCTTCATCAATATTGGTTTCATTACATAACCATCTGACCAGGTTGGTTGTAATTTCTTCGTTTAATAGTTTGTCTACAATTTTGTCCTGTTGGGTATGCGGAAAGTCGTACCATTTTTTTCCAAATAACTCTTTCTTAGAAAGAATGATAGATGTTCTATTTCCTTTAAGTCTATCTCGCTTAATGTCTTCTAGATTAAATGTTAGTGCGCCTGAAAGGTTGAGTGCTTTTTTTATTTTGGTTTTAAATGTGGCGTCGCCTTGCTCAAGTAGATTAACCACAATGTTACGCTGTTCCAGAGTTAAAGTTTGTTCTTTTAACTCTGGTGTGATGACTCGCAAATTGTTAACTTCCTGGTAAATTCTAAACCTCTGAGTGCTGGGTAATGCTAATGGTGCACGTTCTTCATCAGGAAGCAGGGTGCAACGTCCCGGCTTGACTGGTTTTAGCGGTCGCTGGAATAGTAAAATATCTTTGAGCTCGTTTTTGGCTTTATCGTTAAATAATGGCGGGTTAAAGCTAAATTGTTTTGACCAAAGTTTGTCAAACTCATGCTCAACCATTGCGCGATCAGCATAAAAATCATAAGCCCTGTTTTTTTTGGTTTTGCCACGTAATCGTGCCCGTACACTTTCTCCGCGTTCATGCCTGTTTGCGAGCCATTCACCCAGTGTTTTACAGTTTTCCTGTTCTAGTTTTTCGTTAAGAATCCTGATGGCAGATTTAAGTGCGCCACTATCATTGTCTTTTTTATCTGTTTTTCGGTTGCTCAGGAAGCCTCGCCGCTGGTTGATGTGGAACAAGGCGCGCGCAAACTCTTCACCAGTAAGAGGTTCATACAGTCCTTTTTTACGCAGGGTGTATGGGTCGAGATTGGCCAGTGCCTGCCTTTGGTGTTCATCTTGTGGAAAGAAGCCATGTTTGATTAGTGCGTCCAGCATTCTTTTTTTACGTTTAAGCAAGCGGTCGCGTCGTCGTCGTGCCTGTCTTGCTTCTCTTCTGGTTGCAGCAAGTGAGCTACCATCTTTAGGGTTGCGCCCATCAGAGAATATTCTTGCTCCCATTCGGATAATGGCGACCGGTTCTTCTTTTTTGTTCAGGCGCACCATGCACCAGCCAATTGATGTTGTTCCTAAATCGAGACCTAAGCGGTAGCGCATTTTGGGTAGCATGTGTGTCCTCCAGGTTGACCTTTATGTTTTTTGGGGCTATCCTCAATGGTGTTATATCATTGGGATATGTGCTCTGTCCGCTAACAAGCAGAAAGATGCACCAAATGTGAGGCCGCTATATGCGGCCTCTTTTCTTTATAGCATATTAAGTAGGTGTTTTCTTCGACTCACGCATATTCAACCGCTCAAGCCGTGTCTCAATTTCATGGGTTGACTGGTGTTCGAGTATTTTTTTTATCTGCGAACGTAACCGTGACAGCTTGCTGTTGTTGATGATGTGTTTGACTTCCAGCAGGGCGTTGGCCTGTACGCTGAAGTATTCCAGCCCCATGCCCAGGAGCAGCCGTGTGTATTGCGGGTTGCTGGCCATTTCACCACAGAGTGAAATGGGTATGCCCATTTTTTTTCCTGCATTGATACTGAGCTGGATCAGGTGCAGCACTGCCGGGTTGAGTGGATTGTATAAATAGCTGATTTCATCGTCGATACGGTCGAGCGCCAGGGTGTACTGGATAAGATCGTTGGTGCCGATGGAGAGGAAGTCGAGATGTTTGGCAAAGGCGTCGGCCGAGAGTGCGGCGGCGGGGACTTCGATCATGGCACCGACCTGCAGGTTTTCATCGAAACGAATTTTCTGGTCCCGCAGCTGCTGTTTGATTTTTTCTATCAGGCGGAGAACCAGATGCATTTCTTCAATATTGGTGAGCATGGGGATCATCATGCGCACCGGCCCCAGTGCAGCAACGCGCAGGATGGCGCGTAGTTGTGGGATGAACAATTCCGGTTCTTTCATGCAGCGACGAATGGCGCGTAGGCCCATGGCCGGGTTGTGTGCCATTGGTCCCTGGTCAGCTGCATCCTGCAGTTCTTTGTCAGCGCCCAGGTCTATAGTGCGTATGGTCAGTGGTTTGTCCTTGAGGCGAAACAGGGCGCGTTTGTAGGTCTTGAACTGGGTGTCTTCATCAGGGAATTCATTTTTTTCGATGAACAGCATTTCCGTGCGATAAAGTCCCACGCCAGTGTGGTCAAATTTTCTCAGTTTGCGAATATCTTCGGGGCGGTCGATGTTGCCGTGCAGGGTAATGACTTTGCCATCGGTAGTGACGACGGGTTTGTTTTTAAGTGCGTGCAATAAAGCTTTGCGTTCAAGCTCTGCTTTTTTCAGTGCACGGTAATGCTTGAGTGAACGCCTGTCCGGTGAATTGATGAGCATGCCCTGGCGGCCATCAATGATCAGTGTTTCACCGGTTTTGATTAACTGGCGTGCATGGTGTGCACCGACGATGGCTGGAATGCCAATGTTTTTTGACAGGATAGCGGTGTGAGAAAGTGGGCCACCAAACTCGGTGACAAAGCCGGCAATTTTTTGATGCTGTAACATCAGGGTGTCGGCCGGGGTCAGGTCATCGGCGATGATGATGCGGCCTTTTAGTTGATGGGCACCGGGAATGTGGTCGGGTGTGTCTTCCAGGCAATTTTGAATGCGGCGAACGACGTGTAGCACATCATCTTTGCGGGTACGTAAATACGGGTCTTCCATTTCATCAAAAACTTTGACCAGGCGTTTGCTCTGTAGCTGTAGTGCCCATTCGGCGTTGCAGGAAAGTTTTTTAATGTTAGCGACCGTGCCTTCGTTAAAGGTGGGGTCTTCTAGCATTAACAGGTGGGTGTCGATAAAGGCCAGAATATCTGCTGGGGTATTGGCGGCAATTTTATTTTTTATTTCGTGCAGCTGTTCGCTGGCCCTGGACAGGGCTTTTTTAAAGCGTTGTATTTCTTTTTTATGTTGAGCCGCAGGGACGTTGTATTCGCGTATTTGTTTTTGTTCACGCGAATAGACATAGGCTTCGCCAATGGCAATGCCACTTGATACCCCAATTCCATTAATGAGAATGCTCAAATAAGTACTCCGTCTATTTTGTTATTTCTGGTTTATTCGTCTTCGTCAAAGCGATTGTTAATCAGTTCTTCGAGTTGGTCCAGGCCTTCTGTGGCATCGTCACCATCAGCAAAAATGGTTATGTCCGAGCCTTTGCTGGCAGCCAGCATCATTACCCCCATGATGCTCTTGCCATTGACACGGCGGCCATTGCGCTCGATTTCAATCTGGCACTGGAATGTGGAGGCCAGTTTAACGAACTTGGCCGCTGCGCGTGCGTGCATGCCCAGCTTGTTAATAATTTTAATATTTCGCTCTAGCTGCATGATGGGTGCTCATCCTTGTGTTGCGCAATGCTCTGGCGGCCGCCTTCAATAATTTTTTCTACCAGTTGTTCGAGCGGCATGTTTCTATAGTTAATCGCCTTGATGATCAAGGCCAGGTTTAGTCCGCT
>JAPHSZ010000021.1 GCA_026196545.1 Gammaproteobacteria bacterium | reverse complement strand
TGCCAGCAGGGCTATACGGTTATTTTTGATGGCTTCATCATCGGCCATCACCATCACCGAATCAAAGAAAGCATCAACCGGTTCGCGCAGTGATGACAACTTACGCAAGGCCTGTTCATAATCACCGGCATCAAACAATGATTCCACTTCTGACCGTAATGAAGCCAGCTGCTTGAACAGGGCTTTTTCCGCGTCCTCTTCAAACAGGGACTCGACCACCTTGCCGCTAGCCTGTGTCGCAGATTTTTTCAGGATATTGGCAACGCGCTTGTTCGCCGCCGCCAGGCTTGCTGCTTCCGGCAGGGCATGGAAAGCTGTCACCGCTTTTATACGCTTATCAAAATCCAGTGGTCGCGATGGACGCAGGGATGAAACTGCATCGAAGACATCAATGTGTACATCCCGGTCAAGATAATAAGCACGCAGGCGTTCCAGCATAAAATCAAAAACCTCGGCTTTGGCTTTTTCAGCATCGACCTTGTCGGCCAATAATTTTGCAGCCTCATCGATCAAAGTTTCAAGATCAAGGTCCAGCTGGCACTCAATCAATATGCGCAACACGCCGATGGCAGCACGGCGCAATGCATAAGGGTCTTTTACACCGCTTGGTTTCTGGCCGATGGCAAAAATACCAACAAGGGTATCGATCCTGTCCGCAATGGCGACAACCTGGCCCACCGCTATCGCCGGTAATTTATCGCTGGCATGGCGCGGCAAGTATTGTTCCTCGATGGCAATGGCCACGACACTGTCTTCGCCAGAAGCCACTGCATAATAATGCCCCATGACACCCTGCAGCGACGGGAACTCGCCGACCATGTCGGTCATCAAATCGCATTTACTGAGCAGTGCTGCACGCCCCGCCTGTTTAACATCCGCGCCCATTTGCCCGGCAATGATTTCCGAGAGTTTTTCCAGGCGCTGGCACTTGTCGCCAATGCTGCCGAGCTTTTTCTGGAACACGACCTGCTCCAGGCGCAACAGGAAAGCATCCAGAGGTTGCTTCTTGTCCTGGTTCCAGAAGAATGCGGCATCGGCAAAACGTGGACGAATCACGCGCTCATTACCGGCCTTCACTTTTTCCGGTGACTTGCTGTCGATGTTGCTGATGGTAATAAAGTGCGGCTTTATTTTCCGGTCGCCATCGAGCACGGCAAAATACTTCTGGTTATCCTGCATGGTCTTGATCAGCGCCTCTGATGGCACATCGAGGAAGGCCTCATCAAAATCACCAACCACAGCCACCGGCCACTCGACCAGCGCGGTTACTTCATCGAGCAGGTCTTCATCGATAACAACCTGGCCACCGACATCAGCGGCAGCCTTTTCCACCTGCTGGCGAATCACGTTTTTGCGCTCTGCCATATCGGCCAGTACAAATGCATCGCTACGCAGCTGTTCTGCATAACTCTCTGCACTGTGCAGCGACAGCGAACCGCTGGCGTGGAAGCGATGGCCAAAAGTCTCACGTGAACTTTTCAGTCCCAGAATTTCTGCGTCGATGACATCTGCACCGTGCAGCAATACCAGCCAGTGAACCGGGCGGACAAACTCGGCGTCGCTATCACCCCAGCGCATGCGTTTCGGTATCGGCAGTTTTGCCAGTGAATGTTCAACAATTTCCTGTAACAACCCTGACAATGGCTTGCCTGTTTCGGTGGCCTTGAATACCAGCCAGGTACCCTTGTCGGTTTCCTGCTGTTCCAGCTCATCAACGCCAACGCCACAGGAGCGGGCAAAACCCTCCACCGCTTTAGTTGGCTTGCCATCGGCATCATAGGCCGCTTTCAAACTCGGGCCCTTACGCTCAACGTCACGATCCGGCTGCGAGGCAGGCACATCCTTGATCAACACCGCCAGGCGGCGCGGCGCGGCATAAGGCGCCACCTCACCAAGTTCAAAACCGGCTTCGCTCAGACCATCGACGATGCCCTGAGTGAACGCATCGGACAGTTTTTTCAGCGCCTTCGGTGGCAGCTCTTCGGTACCAAGTTCAATCAACAGGTCCTTGCTCATGACTGACCTCCTGTTGAATTTTTACAGATGGGGAAGCCCAGCGCCTCGCGTGAATCGTAGTAGGCCTGTGCCACCGCACGCGACAGGGTGCGCACGCGCAGGATGAATCGCTGGCGTTCGGTCACCGAAATTGCATGGCGTGCATCCAGCAGGTTAAACGTATGTGAGGCCTTGAGCACCATCTCGTAAGCCGGCAACGGCAGGCCCAGCTCGATCAGGCGTGCACTCTCGGCCTCGCAGGTATCAAAAAACCTGAACATCGCGTCGGTATCGGCCTGCTCGAAGTTGTAGGCCGACATCTCAACTTCGTTCTGGTGGAAGACATCGCCGTAGGTGACATCGCCCTGCGGACCGCGCGTCCAGATCAGGTCGAACACGCTCTCGGCCTCCTGCAGATACATCGCCAGGCGTTCCAGGCCGTAGGTGATCTCACCGGTGACCGGGCGACACTCCAGGCCGCCAACCTGCTGGAAGTAGGTAAACTGGGTCACTTCCATGCCGTTCAACCAGACTTCCCAGCCCAGGCCCCAGGCACCGAGTGTCGGCGATTCCCAGTTGTCTTCAACAAAACGGATATCGTGTTCCAGCGGGTCAAAGCCCAGCGCCTTCAGCGAGCCGAGGTACAGATCCTGAATATCATCCGGCGACGGCTTCAATACCACCTGAAACTGGTAATAGTGCTGCAGGCGGTTCGGGTTTTCGCCGTAACGGCCATCGGTGGGGCGGCGACAGGGCTGCACATAGGCGGCGCGCCATGGCTCGGGGCCGATTGCACGTAAAAAGGTGGCCGGGTGGAAAGTGCCCGCGCCAACTTCAAGATCCAGCGGCTGTAAAACCGCGCAACCCTGCTTCTGCCAGTAATCCTGAACCGCAAAGATCAGGCCCTGAAATGTCGATACGTCGTAACTCATTAATAAATCTACCTTATTGGTGACGCGCAAGTATACCTCAAGAACCGCAATCGGACGAGGCTGGGGCGCACTTTGTGTGCCATTTTTGCTAGAATAAGCAGCCTTTTAAACCCGCTGTATCACACCTTATGAGTAAACCCCGTAAAGCCGTCGCCCTTATTTCTGGCGGACTCGATTCCCTGCTGGCCGCGAAACTGATGCTGGAACAGGGCATCCACGTCGAAGGCATCAACTTCTACACCGGCTTCTGCGTCGAGGGCCACACCCACGCGATCCGCAAAAAGGACAAGGCCAAACCCAAGCGCAACAACGCCCTGTGGAGTGCGGAACAGCTCGGCATCAAGCTGCACATCCTAGACATTATCGAAGAATACAAGGACGTGGTGATCAACCCGAAGCACGGCTACGGCGCCAACATGAACCCCTGCCTGGACTGCAAAATCTTCATGATCAGCAAGGCCAAACAGTGGATGGAAGAAAACGGCTTCGACTTCATCATCACCGGGGAAGTCGTCGGCCAGCGGCCGATGTCACAGCGCAAGGACCTGCTGCCGGTCGTGGTACGCGAGTCCGGCATCGACGACCTGCTGCTGCGCCCGCTGTGCGCGAAGAACCTCGCGCCCACCCTGCCGGAGCGTGAAGGCTGGGTCGATCGCGAAAAACTGCTCGACTTCTCCGGGCGCAACCGCAAACCACAGATGGCGCTGGCAAAACAGTTTGGTTTTGACGACTACGCCACCCCCGCCGGTGGCTGCTGCTTCCTCACCGACGAAAGCTATTCCAAAAAACTGGTCGACCTGTGGCAGGCGCGCAACAAAAAAGAATACGAACTGGATGACATCATGCTGCTCAAGGTAGGCCGGCACATCCGCCCCGCGCCGCATTACAAACTGATCGTCAGCCGCGAAGATGGTGAAAACAAATTCCTCAACGGCTACCGCAAGCAGTTCTCGACCATCGAAATCAAAAGCCACAACGGCCCGCTAACCCTGGTTGATGGCGAACTCAGCGACGACGACTTCAAACAGGCAGCGCGCATCGCGGCACGCTTCAGCCAGGGCCGCGATGCCGACAGCGTCAACGTACTGATCACCCCGCTCGACGGCGAGGCCTACTCGCTCGACATCGCGCCGATGCCCGCCTCAGAAATCAAACAGGAATGGTATGTCTGAATACACACTAGATGCGCGCAATAGCCTGTGCCCGATGCCGGTTATCAAAACCCAGAATAAAGTTAATGAGCTTGAAGCGGGTGACATATTGACTGTTACCTGCACCGACCCCGGTGCGTTGAATGATATTCCGGCCTGGTGCCGGATTAATGGGCATGAGGTTGTTGAAACGTGCGAGCATGGCAGCGAAGTTATTATCAGGATTCGGGTTGGAGACGCGTAGAGTGTAGCCCGGATGAAGCATAGCGGAATCCGGGGTTATGTAGCTGTTCCCGGATTACGTTGCTCTTCATCCGGCTACTTGCTTTACTCCATCAAACATCGCAATAGCTTGTCTGAGACATGTGTTAGTATTAAATTTCGAAAAACAGACCCGATTTAAGACTACTTTTTCGCTTAAATATCGTAATAGGTAGTCTTGATGGGTACATATTATAGAAAAATAGGTAGTCTTAGTAAGGCGTCTTATTAACAAGTTAGATTTACACAGGGAGCATTAAACAATGGGCTATTTTAAACATCTTGCTAACTCAGCATTCAAAAGCAATCCTGAAGGTGGTGGGTGGCTGTACTATCCAAATGGAATTTTAAGCAAAGGAAGAATCGTCACAGACAAACAGCACAAAGATAAATTGTTCAACTTCCAAAAACATATGTATATGTTTCTTATGCCTCTAGGAGTCATCTATGGCATATTTTTATCCAGAACAGACTTTAATTTATATGATCTTATTCCAATTGTAATTATTTTAGCTCCCATTTACCTCCGTCAATATTGGCTTATAAGGAATCTCCCTAAATGCAACATAAAACTTAAGTATAATGAGGCTACATCAGAGGCAGTTAAAGGCCTACCTATGTGGGTCATCTATGTTTCATATACATCATCTGCCATGTTAATTACAATTGGTTTTTGTTCGCCGTGGTTTTTTAACAAACCAATCTCTGAGGTAATAGAGTTAGCACTAATGCTTATTGGCTTTGGCATGGCTGGTATATTGCTGGGTCTCATTGCACATAAATATAAAAAATCTAACGAACAAGGATAGATCGTGAGCGCGCAGCGATCCACGATCTTATCCTGTTGTTGGACAAGCCCGGTTTACCTTATATAAGAAAATATCTTTTTTGA
>JAPHSZ010000094.1 GCA_026196545.1 Gammaproteobacteria bacterium | reverse complement strand
TCTATTGCAGTGTACGCACTTCGCTGGCACTTCAGTGGCTGCCATGCAAACAGTCAACACGAAAGAAGAACTGGTCGGCTTTATCTCTGCTTACCTGATTCCTGAACGTGAAGACACCCTCTTTATCTGGCAGGTTGCGGTTGATGAACGCGCACGAGGCATTGGGCTGGCAGGCAATATGCTGAAACATATTCTCAACCGCCCGCAATGTCGTCACGTCAGGCTCCTGGAAACGACCATCACAGAATCAAACCAGGCTTCATGGGGCTTTTTTAACAGTATCGCTAGTAAGCTGGGAACTGGACTGGAAAAATCAATCATGTTTGACAGGGATACACACCTCGCAGGTGAGCACGATACTGAGTTTCTGGCACGCATCGGCCCGTTCAATCTCACCCAAACCTGATTTTACATTTAATAAAGCAATACGGCGCTTAAGAATTGCGCCAGGATATACATATGAAAATTTTTGATGAAATCGAATCGGAAGTACAGAGTTACGCACGTTCTTTCCCCCGTGTTTTTCATAAGGCACAGGGCGAACACCTGTATGACGAAGACGGTAACCAGTACCTTGATTTTCTCGCCGGTGCCGGCACACTGAATTACGGTCATAATAACCCGATATTCAAAGAAAAACTGCTGAAATATATACAGGAAGACGGCATCACCCATGGCCTGGATCTGCACACCAAGGCCAAAGAAGCATTCCTGAATACCTTTAATGAAAAGATCCTTAAACCTCGTGGTTATGATTACGTTATGCAGTTCACCGGGCCAACCGGTACTAACGCGGTAGAAGCGGCGTTAAAACTTGCAAGAAACGTTACCGGGCGTGAACATATTATCGCATTCACTAACGGCTTTCATGGTGTCAGCCTTGGTGCGCTTGCCACGACTGGTAACTCACATCACCGTGGTGCAGCCGGCGTCAGTCTAAGCGGTACATTTCGTATGCCTTATGATGGCTATATGGGGGATGATGTCGATACCACCGCTTACCTTGAAAAAGTCCTCTCCGATTCGAGCAGCGGTGTTGATCTGCCTGCTGCCGTTATTGTTGAGACCGTACAGGGTGAAGGCGGTATCAATGTAGCCAGTTTTGAGTGGCTAAGAAACCTTGAGGCAATATGCAGAAAACATGGTATTTTGTTGATCATCGATGATATCCAGGCAGGCTGCGGACGTACCGGTACCTATTTCAGTTTTGAAGAAGCTGGCATCAAGCCGGATATCGTCACCCTCTCAAAATCACTCGGCGGTTACGGCACACCTTTTGCCGTGGTGCTGATAAAGCCTGAGCTAGACCAGTGGAAGCCGGGCGAACACAACGGCACCTTCCGTGGTAATAACTTTGCCTTCATTACCGCCAAAGCCGCCATCGATCATTACTGGTCTGATGATAGCTTTTCCAGTGATGTTAAACGCAAAGGTAAATATGTGGCCGATCGTCTCGATGCGATTGCAGAGCAATATGGTGAAGGCAACTTTACTCCACGCGGTCGCGGTATGTTTCTGGGCATTAACTGTGTCAATGGTGATATTGCCGGAAAAATTACCCATGCCTGTTTTCAACAGGGCCTGATTATTGAAACCAGTGGTGCCGACGACCATGTAGTCAAATTTCTATGCCCCCTGATAACCAGTGACGAAAATCTGGAAAAAGGCATGGATATCGTGGAACAGGCAGTAAAAGAAGTGTGTGCGAAAGAGGATTCCATTCCCGAAGAGTCCGATTACTTTGATGATGTACGAGTACATGAATAGTAAACGTTGAACACTTTTAAGCAAAGCATCAAATAACGACTACAGAGAAAAGGCAGCAATGATTGTTAGAACCCTGGAAGAAGCGGAAAAAACAGAGCGACGAGTCGAAGACCCAAACGACAACTGGGAGAGTGTCCGCCTGTTGCTGAAAGATGACAATATGGGTTTCTCTTTCCATATCACGACCATCTACGCGGGCGCCGATTTTCAGATGCACTATCAAAACCACCTGGAATCGGTGTATTGCATGTCAGGTGAAGGTGAAGTTGAAACTCTGGGTGATAGCCCGGATGGTAACAGGAAATACCCGATAAAACCCGGCACCGTTTATATCCTCGATAAACATGACAAACACATCCTGCGCGCCTTTAAGGAAATGAAGATGGCCTGTGTATTTAATCCGCCGGTTACCGGCAACGAAGTACATAATGCTGATGGCGCCTACGAGCTAATATCAGATTGAGCAAAGCAATTAACAGGTGGCATCATGAAGAATTTATATCCAGCTAGCAACAATTCAACAATAACCAAGCCTCCTTCAAAACACTCAAGGCGACTGCTGCTTGGCCACCTGTTTTCACTTTTATTGCTCATATTGCCCGCATTGACGATGGCTGCACCAGAGAACAGGCAGCAAACCGGACAGGACAAAGTAATCGAAGACCTGAAGAAACCGCTCTACAATCCTTTCGTGGAACGCTATGTGCTGGATGAACTAAAAATGCTGCGTACAGATATGCAGCATCAACGCGCAGAATACATCGAGCGTTTCACCTCAACCGAACTGGCTGCATCAGACCGAGCCATCAACTACGCAACCAGTACCGTTAATAATATCTTTTATGTCATCGCGGCGGCTGCCTCCATCCTTGCACTTGTCGGCTGGAGTTCAATACGCGAAATACGCCACAAGTTGAACGATGTCATAGAGCAAAAGGTATCAAATATCTCTGAAGATTATGAGCAGCGCCTGCTCACGCTGGAGACTAAACTAAAAGATCGGACAGACCGTATTATATCGGCACAGGAAGATATCACCCGTACCAACACTATGCATTCGCTGTGGATGAGAGCAGGCCTGGAGGCGACTCATCAGGCAAAGATTGATGTTTATGACCAGATTCTTTCGATTAACCCGAATGATGTTGAAGCGCTGACCTATAAGGCTGATGAAGTTCTTGAAATCGGTGAACCGCAGTGGGCGCTTAATCTATGCAACAGCGCCCTGTCAATCGATGAAACCTATCCTTATGCTTTCTATCAACGCGCCTGCGCCAACTCAACACTCAATCACCTCGATACCGCATTTGAAGACCTTAAAAATGCAATTGAGCTATCGAGCACTTATATCGACGAAGCAAAAAATGACAAGGGTCTTGAAAACCTGAGAAGCACAGAAAAGTTTGAACAGCTGCTGGCCAGCGTTACTGGCTGATATAACACAACAGGGCCAAAAACAGCTTTACCGGATCCTGAAAAAATATGGCTGACCTATATAAAATATTATGATAATTTCTTTCCTGTTGTTTTTATTTCTATTTGTCATCATCGGCGTCTCTTCAGCACGCAAGAGCCGTGGCACCAAACAGGATTACTATTTAGCCAGCAGTTCGATTTCTCCAGCACTGGTCGGCCTGTCTGCCGTCGCCACCAACAACAGTGGTTATATGTTCATCGGCGTTATTGGTTACACCTATGCCACAGGTCTTTCCTCAGTTTGGTTAATGATCGGCTGGATCCTTGGTGACTTTCTGGCATCGACGTTCGTTCATCATCGTCTGCGCAAAGCCACCGAGCTATCAGGTGAAGTCAGCTATGCCGGGGTGCTAAGCAACTGGTATAACAACGGTAAGCAGGACAATCTACAGAACCTTATCGGACTTATCTCACTCATCTTTCTTCTCGCCTATGCCAGCGCCCAGCTCGTCGCCGGCAGCAAGGCGTTGCAGGTTTTATTCGAGTGGCCGGCATGGGCTGGGGCGGTAATTGGCGCTATACTGGTCGCTGTATACTGTATCGCCGGTGGCATCCGCGCCTCTATCTGGACCGATGCAGCACAATCGGTGGTGATGATAGCGGCCATGGCAATACTGCTTTTTATCGCCAGCAGTTCGCTGGGGGGTATCAATGCCAGTATTACACAGATGAGCGCAGTGGAGGGTTTTCTCGACTGCTTCCCCAAAAACCTGGCGCTGCCCGGCCTGGCAGGCGGTGTGCTGTTTGCCATTAGCTGGGCCTTTGCCGGCTTCTCCGTTATCGGCCAGCCTCACATCATGGTTCGTTTTATGACTCTGCAAAGCAATCAAAAAATGAATCAAGCAAGGCTCTGGTACTATCTCTGGTTTACCAGTTTTTATGTAATGGCTACAGGCGTTGGTATGCTCTCCCGCATCTATCTTGCCAATGATGGCAGCTTCGATGCCGAACTGGCATTGCCGACCATGGCACTTGAACTATTATCACCTGTTTTCGTCGGCCTGGTACTGGCCGGTATCTTTGCCGCCACCATGTCAACTGCTGATTCGCTGGTGCTCAGTTGCTCGGCGGCTATCACCCACGACCTGCTGCCACACAAAGTCGAAAACACTTTCTTGCTCAAAGCAACAACCCTGCTGATCACACTGGCTGCCCTGTCGTGGGCTCTGGTTAACAGCCAGAGCGTGTTCAGCCTTGTTATCCTGGCATGGTCCGGACTTGCCAGCGCCTTTGCGCCCCTGCTCATCGTGTTAAGCCTAGGTGGTAAACCAGACCAGAAACTGAGTATGTTAGCTGTCATATCCGGTTTATCTGCCGCCATGATCTGGCGTTACCTGGGTTGGCACAGCGCCGTCTATGAAGGTATGGCTGGCATTATCACGGGCCTGATCATACTGAGCTTGCCGCTGCTAACTAACAGGAAACAACTCAGGGCATCAAGCCAACAGGTTTAATAATGGACAGCACTGAACATACCTTTGCTATTGCTCCCATTGGTCAGTTCAGGGACTGGGTAGAACTGTTACGCATCAACCGGCCAATAGGTTACTGGTTATTGATGTGGCCGACATTATGGGGCCTACTGGCGGCATCTAATGGCGCACCGAAATTTGAGCATCTGTTTATTTTTATCACCGGTGTATTGTTGATGCGTTCAGCTGGTTGCCTGATCAATGACTTTGCAGACAGAAAACTTGATCCGCATGTGGAACGCACTAAACAGCGCCCTATTGCTGTAGGGCGTATCTCGCCCGTAGCTGCACTTACAGGGTTTGCGCTATTACTCAGCATCGCCTTATTGCTCGTCATGCAACTGCCCTGGCTAGTCATCCAGCTTGCATTTGTCGGCGCACTCCTCGCTACCTTATACCCTTTCATGAAGCGCTATATCCATATACCGCAGGCATGGCTTGGCATTTCGTTTGGCTGGGGAACCATCATGGCTTGGGCAGCCGAGCAGGGCAGCATTACAAATAGTGCTGTGCCATGGCTACTATTTACTGCAAATGTATTATGGTCAATCTCTTATGACACGGCTTATGCCCTGGGTGATCGAGCTGATGATAAAAAAATGGGCATGAAATCGGCCGCACTCTGGTTCGGTGATTATGTCTTATTTGCCATCATTTTTTTCGGTACAGGTATGATCTCGCTACTCGCTATCGCCTGCTGGCAATACGGTGTTATCGTTCAGCTCACAGTCATACTCGCAGCCCTCTGGCAGCTATGGCTTTCTTTTATGTTGTACCGCCATGGAGAAAGCTGGGGATTTCAGTATTTTCTGAAGTCACACTGGAGCGGCGCGATTATCTGTGCTGGTTTTTTGATTAGTGCGATAACAAACTGAGACCAGTATATTACCCAGATTCCGCTATGCTGCGTCTGTGCAAGGTAGAAGCACCCGATGGATGTGGCAGCACAACAAAAAAGGGCCGGCAATGCCGACCCTCTTCCAATACATCACGACTAAAGTCTAACGTGATTATTTCTCAGCTTCGCGATCTTTGGCTTCCTTGATCACTGCATCTGCTACGTTCTTCGGACATGGCAGGTAGTGCAGGAATTCCATTGAGAACTGGCCACGACCTGATGTCATGGTACGCAGGTCGCCAATGTAACCAAACATTTCACTCAGTGGTACTTCCGCCTTGATGCGCACACTGGTTGAGCCTGGCTCCTGTGACTTGATCATGCCGCGACGACGGTTGAGGTCACCGATAACATCACCAACGTGTTCATCAGGTGTGATCACATCCACTTTCATAATCGGCTCCATCATCTGCGCGCCCGCTTTGGGCATAGACTGACGGTAGGCTGCTGCCGCTGCCAGCTCGTAAGCCACCGCTGAGGAGTCAACCGGATGGTAGCTACCATCCATCAGCGTGACCTTGAAGTCCAAACACGGGTAACCGGCCAGCACACCTTTGTCCATGCTCTTGGCAAAGCCTTTTTCTACTGCCGGCCAGAATTCACGGGGCACGTTACCACCAGTGACTTTTGATTCAAACTCATAACCACTGCCTGGCTCGCCCGGCTCGATCACATAATCGATCTTCGCGAACTGGCCTGAACCACCGGTCTGTTTCTTATGAGTGTAGGTATCTTCGATACGCTGGGTGATGGTTTCACGATAAGCCACCTGGGGCTTACCTACAACCACATCGATACCGTGGGTACGACGCAGGATGTCGATCTTGATATCCAGATGCAGCTCACCCATGCCTTTGAGGATGGTCTCACCACTGTCTTCATCAGTCTCAAGACGGAAAGAAGGATCTTCTTTGGTCATCTTACCGAGGGCGATACTCAGTTTTTCAGCCGCGGCCTTGTCTTTAGGCGCAACCGCAATTGAGATAACGGGATCGGGGAACACCATCGGCTCAAGAGTGGCAGGGTCCTTAGGATCACACAGGGTATGACCGGTCTGCACGTTCTTCATGCCCACAACCGCGATGATGTCACCCGCCTGTGCACTCTCCAGCTCGATACGCTCATCAGCATGCATTTCCACCATACGGCCGATACGCTCGGTCTTGCCGGTGAATGTATTCAAAACAGTATCGCCTTTGTTCATCTTACCGGAGTAGATACGGATAAAGGTCAGCGCACCAAAGCGGTCATCCATAATCTTGAACGCCAGTGCACGCAAAGGCTTGTCGGCATCAATTTCTGCAAACTTGCCGGTCTCGTTACCTTCCATATCCACTTCAGGCTGGGGCTTAACTTCGGTTGGATCAGGCAGGTAATCAACGGCCGCGTCCAGAACCATCTGCACGCCCTTGTCCTTGAAGGCAGAACCACAGTAGGTTGGGAAAAAGTCGAGCGCGATAGTACCTTTACGAATACAGGCTTTAATATCTTCCACGGAAGGCTCTTCACCTTCGAGGTATTTTTCCATCAGGTCATCGTCCTGCTCCAGTGCAGTTTCGATCAGCTGTTCGCGGTATTCTTCGATCTGCTCTGCCATTTCAGCAGGCGGCTCTTCGATGCGGTACGAAGTGGTATCACCCGATTCATTGTCCCAGATCCATGCCTTGCGGGTCAGCAGGTCAACACAGCCCTTAAAGTTTTCTTCGATACCAATTGGCAGCACCATAACCAGCGGTGTCGCATCCAGCACGTCTTTAACCTGACCGACTACGCGATAGAAATCAGCGCCCATGCGGTCCAGCTTGTTGACGAAAATAACACGGGAAACTTCAGATTCATTGGCATAACGCCAGTTGGTTTCTGACTGGGGCTCAACACCACCCGAGCCACAGAATACGCCGATGCCGCCATCGAGCACTTTCAGCGAGCGATAAACTTCGATAGTGAAGTCAACGTGTCCCGGTGTGTCGATGATGTTCAGGCGGTGGCCATTCCACTCACAGCTGGTCGCGGCAGATTGAATAGTAATACCACGCTCCTGCTCCTGTTCCATGAAGTCAGTGGTGGCTTCACCATCGTGCACCTCACCGGTCTTATGAATTTTACCGGTCAGCTTCAGAATGCGTTCCGTGGTGGTTGTTTTACCGGCATCCACGTGGGCGAAGATACCTATGTTTCTATATTTGGCTAAATCAGTCATGTTCCTACTTACTCTAATACGGTTTTATTCAATGAATCGAAGGTGTCCACGAACCACAATCCGAAGTATCCAGCCCAGCCGGATACCCTCTTTTTAAATATCACACTGAGGTGACGTGTACGGGTGCAACTTAGCCGCCGGATTATAAACTAGATTCATCGTGAATGCCTGCCCCCTGGAACTGGTTTTGGCCTTATTTGACAATAATTTGCCAAAAAATGTTCAAAATCATCCATGGCAGCATCTACATCATGATTTCAACCACAAAAATCACCCGAATGAAATCCTCTGAACTGGGACAAACACTTATGCTAATCTGCCAGCTAGTTCACTAAATTACAGGCTGAATGTGGAAACCCATACTTTTTTTCTTCATCTGGTCATCATCCTGATAACAGCGAGGGTGTTCGCTGAAATAGCCGTACGCCTGTGCGCCCCGCCTGTCATCGGTGAGCTATTTGCCGGCATTATCATCGGCCCCAGTCTGCTCGGCTGGGTCGAGCCAAGCAACATCATCAAGCTGCTCGCTGAAATCGGCATTATTCTTCTGCTGTTCAAAGTCGGGCTTGAAACCGATATCAAGCGGCTGGCGGATTCCGGCAAAAAATCCATCCTGGTCGCCGTCACCGGTTTCTCACTGCCACTGATACTGGGCTTTTCGATCTCATTCTGGCTGTTTTCCATACCACTACTCGAATCACTGTTTATCGGCGGCACACTCACCGCTACCAGCATCGGCATCACGGTGCGTGTACTCAAGGATCTCAAACTCAGCGACTCACACGAAGGCAATATTGTGCTGGGCGCAGCGGTACTCGATGACATTCTCGGTGTCATGCTGCTGGCGCTGCTGTACGAATTCTCCATTGGTGGCGGCATCAACTGGCTCAATGCGGGCAAAGTGCTGGTCTTTATTATTGCCTTTTTTGCACTGGCACCGATACTGGCAAAACTCATGTCACTGATCATCAGGCGATTTCAGGTCATCAGCGGCATCTCCGGGCTGATTCCCACCATGATCGTCTCACTGGTGCTGTTTTTTGCCTGGCTGGCGCATATCATCGGCGCACCGGAATTGCTGGGTGGTTTTGCCGCCGGCCTCGCCCTGTCACGTCGCTTCTTTCTGCCACTGGGCGTCAACCTGCACAGCGATGCCCGATTTGCAAAAAACATCCACAGACAAATGCGCCCCATCATCAGCCTGTTTACCCCCATCTTTTTTGTCCTGATCGGGCTTTCTATAGATCTTCACGCAATCGACTGGTCATCCAGCTACATCTGGGGGTTTTCACTCGCGCTGTTTGGCATTGCTGTCATCAGCAAAATGGCCGGGGCTTTTTTTATCAATGAATCACGGGGTTCGCGTTACCTGATTGGCATATCGATGATACCCCGAGGTGAGGTCGGGCTTATTTTTGCCGAACTCGGCAAGCTAAGTGGCTTTTTCAATAATGAAACCCACGCCAGCTTGATTATTGTGATCATACTGACAACCATCCTGCCGCCTTTTGCCATGAAATGGTTGCAGAAAACTTACAGCCACACATTTAACAATAGCTAACCCGGCTAACATTGGTTTACTTACAAACCCGGTTTCTTCCCTGCTTCTTCGCTTTATACAAAGCCTTATCTGCGCCCTTGATCACTTCACGTGGTGTTGGCATTTTCTCTGTCCGCTCGGCAACCCCAATGCTGATCGTTACCTGCACATTTTTGCCATTGCCTTTGTTACCCTTGCC
>JAPHSZ010000129.1 GCA_026196545.1 Gammaproteobacteria bacterium | reverse complement strand
TTTTTCTTCACGCAGGTAGGTTTTTATATCAGAGAGCAGGCTTTCTTCAACGCGCTTGATTGCCGCCGGCATATCAACTTCCATCAGGAAATGAATACCACCACGCAGATCGAGGCCAAGATACATCGGAGCCGCATTGAGGGAGCGCAACCAGTCGGGGGTGGCTGCAGCAAGATTAAGTGCAACCAGATATTTTTTATCCAGTGAGGTCTTTAATGCATCAGCTGCTTTCAGCTGAACCTGTTCATCATGAAGACGCACCAGCACTTTTTTATCGGCCAGCTCAATTTGTTTGAAACTAATTTCAGCCTCAACGAGAATTTTTTCAATCACCAGACGATCATCTTCTTCAAGCGCCTGTGAGCGATGAGAGATTTGAACTGAGGGGTCTTCTCCGTAAAGATTGGGTATGGTGTAAATACTGCCTGCAATTAGCACGATGGCTAGCATCAGGTATTTCCACAATGGATACTGGTTCAGCATGGCTGATAGGTTCCTTATTTTTATTGTTGGTCTTTTATTGTGCCTTTAGGCATGATCGCCTGTATGGAATTTTTCTGGATATGAATGGTTACATCCTTACTGATTTCCAGAGCGACAAAGTTTTCACCCACATTGGTGATTTTGCCCAGCAGGCCGCCTGCAGTTACGATTTCCTCGCCCTTTTGAATGGTATCAACCATGGCCTTATGTTCTTTCTGGCGCTTGCTTTGGGGGCGGATCAGGAGGAAGTAAAAAAGTACCACCAGGCCAATGGGCAGCATCAGTGAAACAAGTTCGGGCTGTGCCGGTGTCGCTGAGGCGGTTGCTGTGGCTTCTGCCATTGCTTCAGATATAAAAAAGCTCATTAGTTTTTCCAGTTTATGTTTTCTTAAAGCGCGATATTATGCCACAGATGCCCGGCGTGATAAGGGTTAATCAGCGCTTTTAGCATGGAAATCACTGGCAAATTGCTCGAAAGTCCCCGATTCGATTGCTGAGCGTATATTACGCATTAAATCCTGATAATAATGCAGGTTGTGGATGGTGTTCAGGCGTATACCCAGTATTTCCCCGCATTTATCCAGATGCCGGAGGTAGGAGCGGCTGTAGTTTTTGCAGGTATAACAGTCACAGTGCTCGTCGAGCGGGCGAATATCGTCCCTGTATTTGCTGTTTCTGATTTTTACGATACCCTCACTGGTATACAAAAAACCCGTTCTGGCGTGGCGTGTGGGAATCACACAGTCAAACATGTCGACCCCACGGCGAACCGCCTCGATAATGTCAGAGGGTGTGCCCACGCCCATCAGGTAGCGGGGTTTGTCTTCAGGCAGAAATGGCAACGTTTCATCCAGTACTTTATTGCGCTCCTCCTCAGGCTCACCGACGGACAGGCCACCAATGGCGTAGCCATCAAAGCCGATTTCAGTAAGAACCTCAGCAGAGCGATGCCTCAGCGCAGGATACATGCCACCCTGCACGATGCCGAACAGGGCGTTAGGATTGCCTTCATGGGCCTTTTTACAGCGCTTGGCCCAGCGCAAGGATAACTCCATGGACTCGCTGGCTTCTGTTTCAGTCGCGGGATACGGGGTGCATTCGTCAAAAATCATCACGATATCCGAGCCCAGGTCTCTCTGAACCTGCATCGAGCTTTCCGGTGTCAATTCGACCTTGGAGCCGTCGACCGGAGACTGGAAGACGACGCCCTGCTCAGTAATTTTTCGCATTTTGGCGAGGCTGAATACCTGAAAGCCGCCGGAATCGGTCAGTATCGGGCCCTGCCAGTGGCTGAAATCGTGCAGGTCACCGTGTTTTTTGATGATTTCGGTACCCGGCCTGAGCATCAGGTGGAAGGTATTGCCCAGAATAATCTGTGCACCCAGGCCCTCGAGTTCTTCAGGGGTCATCGCCTTGACCGTGCCATAAGTACCGACGGGCATAAATGCCGGAGTTTCAACCTGGCCACGGTCAAATTCCAGTCGCCCTCTCCGGGCTTTATGGTCGTTATTCAGTAATCTAAATTTCATATGAAACAGTATGTTATGTTATTATATTAATGTGTTTTATCTTTATCCGGCATGACTAGGAAATAAACATGGCGTCACCGTAACTGAAAAAACGGTAACGATGTTTAATAGCCTGCTGGTAGGCGTCAAAAATGGCAGCTTTACCCGCAAAGGCGCTGACCAGCATCAACAGGGTGGATTCAGATAAATGAAAGTTGGTGATCATGGCATCAATGCTGCGGAATTTATAGCCGGGATAAATGAAAATATCCGTCTCACCAGAAAACGCCTGAAGTGTACCGCTGGCTGAAGCCGTTTCTAGAGAACGAACTGCGGTTGTCCCCACGGCAATAATACGCCCACCCTTTCCCCTTGTCTGCCGGCAGGCATCAACCGTTGCCTGGCTCACTTCGAGGTACTCTGAATGCATCGGATGATCTTCAATGTTCTCAACGCGAACCGGCTGGAAAGTGCCCGCGCCCACGTGCAACGTGACAAAGGTGGATTGAACCCCCTTCTGTTCCAGCCGCTCGAGCATGGCATCATCAAAATGCAGCCCGGCCGTAGGTGCGGCGACGGCACCGGGATTTCTGGAATACACCGTCTGGTAGCGTTCAAAATCGACCGCCTCATCAGCACGCGCAATATAGGGCGGCAACGGGATATGGCCGACCTGCTGCATGATCTCTGTAAGCTCGGCATCATTGTTAGAGCTCAGAACAAACAGGTCACCCTGACGCGCATCGACTTTCAGCGTATAAGCAGCGTCATCACCAATATAAAGTAAGGAGCCAGCTTTGGGTGTTTTGCTGGCGCGCACGTGAGCCAGGCAGTGATTTTTGTCGATCAGGCGCTCGATCAGGACTTCTACCTTGCCACCGGTGGCCTTCTGGCCGTACAGGCGGGCAGGAATCACGCGGGTATCATTAAAAACCAGTAAATCACCCGGATTCAGCAGCTTGATTAAATCTTCAAACTGGCGATGCTGGATCGGGTTCTGGCTGGATTCAGGCGCGCGCGACAGGTGTAGCAATCGGCTGGCGGTGCGCTGTTCGCAGGGTTGTTGGGCGATCAGCTCATCGGGCAGATCAAAGTAAAAATCGTCGGTACGCATAGCGCGCGTAGGGTATCACGAAACAGGGTGCTTCGATTATTTATCAGCGTTTATACGCCCCACAGCGCAGCTGACGAAAGATTTGGCTTTGGCCTTGGCTGCAGCCATGCCTTCTGTTGTCCCTGTTTCCGGATAACCATGTTTCAACAGGGTGGCAACCAGCGCTTCGCGTAGCCCTTCTGCGCCCTCGACTTTGACGATGCCCGTCTCAATGTCGACTTTAGTGTTGTCAACGCCGTCGAGCTCGGTCACTTTTTTGACAATGGTGCCGGCACAGCCACCACACTTGATGTTTTCAACACTGATTTCGTAATTCACTCGATAAACCCCAGGTTCGTTTAACAAAAGGCGTACTTGCTGTAACTGCCTATATTATAAACATCCTGAAAGCCGAGTGAGATAAGAAAGTTCTTTACCATGCCAGAGCGAGCGCCCGAGCGACAGTACAGTAAAACAGGCTTGTTCTGGTCGATGACCCCGGTATTGTGCTGTATTGAGTTGATGGGCAAATTGATCGCACCGTTCAGCGCACCCTGATTAAATTCCATAGTAGAACGTACATCAATCAATTGAGCGCCATTGTTTAGAAGTTGTTGCAATTTCTCGCAGGAAAGCTCGCCATTCATAATATTCTCCTGTGTACAGCCTTGAATATTAGAATTTTATAATATATTGAGAGTAAATTTCAATTAAAAAATGGAGATACAAGTGATCAATCGGGGGTGCAAGCCAGATGACCAGCCTTTTATAGCCTTTGGTGTAGTCTCAGCGTCTCAATTGATCACCAAGACATCCCTGTCTTTCTGTGTAATATTTTTAAGCCGCCATTGAGCCTATCACTTTACCCAGTGCACGATCAAAGGTTGAGTGATCATCCAGGACTTTTGATTTATTTTGATCAAGCTCTTCTGCAAAATCAGCGGCATCTTTTTCAATCACCTTAATGCCTTTTACATTAACAAAAATTATTTTTGCGGCTTCTGTCAGGACTGCTGACATTTTTAGTCTTCGTGGTGCTTTGCCTTCACCGTTAAATACTTCAAACCACACCCCAGGTTTAACGTTTTCAGGTAGACGGTTTATTTTTTCCAGTGCAATCTGTGCTTCCTGCCTGGCTGAATCAAGTTCCTGCTCCATGTCTGAATCGATGCTTTCATAGGTGTTGCTCTGCTCATCATCCTGAACAGCTTCCTCGATTACATAACCAGATTGATCCAGCATGCTAATAAATGTGTTCTTGAGCAATGTCAGTTTTTCATCAATATCTTTTTTATCCTGCCTGGTTCCGTATAACTCATCATTAACTGTCTCCAGTAAAGCGGCATGATTATTATTAACAAATTCCCATTGAGATTTTTTCTTTATAGGCTGCAGACATTTAAGCATAAGTTTTAGCAGGAGGATGGATTCCATCCACTCGTAACTTTCCTTGCCGTGCTTTATATGGCGATTGAGCATTAGTGTTGACCAGTTTTTTAATACCAGCGGCTGCGCATCATCAGGAATCACCCTGTTTGCCGTCAAATTTCGCAGCTCAGAAATAACCACATTACGTGCATGATCTCTTATGATGGCCCGTTGCTGTTCACGCTCTTTTGTCTTTGCAAGATTTTCTTCTCTGCTGATAAGTGTTTCAAGTGATTCGACGGCCTTATCAAAACAAACTATGTCAATTTCATATTCATTCAGAATATCATTAACGATTTCTTCCAGGTCATTGTAAATATAATCCTGCTTATCTGTAACGCTCTTGCCCGCTTTAGGTATAAGGTTTAAAACATTGCGGGCAGAATGATCTTCATTTGAAAACAGTTCTTCATCACTGACGGCTACTTTGATAATGGGTATTTGAAGCTGCATAACAAGGTCTGAAATAACAGGCGAAATGCTTTCATCAGAGGTGATAGCGTCAAACATCATGCCGACAAAGTCGATACTGCGTTCATCAAGCACGGCCATTTCTCTTGCAATAGGATCATCAGGATTAATCCCCATTTCCTTCATCAAGGCCTGTTTTATTCCCTCATTGCTGCCAAGTTCTGAGTGAGCACCTAATTCAAGGAGTTTGTTCTGTAACTTATTGAGTGATTTCAGTACGTCTTTACGAGCAAACAGTTTCCTGTCGCTGGCATTTTGTTCATTAGGGTCTTTGTAGAAAGATTCGGGTAATTCAAGCTCATCACCAGTGACAGAAATGTCCCCTTTCATGAATTGACTGACAATGCTGTTCATCTCAGATTGCGATCGTGGAATGAAATCTGTTGCCTTGTTTTCTTCAGGATCGTAATAAGTGGCAGTACGACTTTCAAATTCTTTTTGTTCGGTTGGTTCATCATCGTTTTTTGAACTGAGAATGACCTCAGGAAGCACGCCCGCATCAATCAACATGGTATTGATGGTCTGGTACATATTCGCCAGGTTTAAATTTACATGCTCATCAAAATACTTGAATAAAACCATTTTCTTTTCACTGCTTAAATCAAACGGTTTTATTGCTATCTGAAATGCCTCACAGATGCGATTTGGGCTGGCTGCCTTATGAGCAAAAATCGGCGCTGACATAATCTCAAGGAATTCAATACGTGCCTCAAAATGGCTGACCTCTTCACCAAACAGGTTGAGCGCATTGGCGTGCATGGTGGTTATTGCCACCATTTCTTCCATTTCATCGGTATCTACCAGGCTAAGCTCTTCTTCATCGCTTTCCTCAAATGCTGAAATCGTTGATGGAAGCAATTGCTCATTAATAGATATAAAGAAATTTGTATGAATGCTGGCACGTTCACTGCGCAGCAGTTTTAGGGCATTAATCTCCTGTTCCTGTTTTTCATCCACCTGATAGTTGCTATTAGCGGATATTGATAGCTCAATACTTTTTTCCAGATCAATTAAGGATTGCTCCGAGCGATTGAGCATTTCATTGAATAGCTGCAATAATTCATCATTCAAGAAGCTGTAGATATTTTCAATGACTGTACTGTACTGGTGTTCCTGAGGTTGATCCTGAGCCAGATCACCGGTCTTGAGTGTGTAAGTTTCTCTAGTCATGCATTCTCTCCGCTCGTTTTAAATCCACGCACAGATTTTGTGCGCAATGCCTCGTACATATTGGGCTGAATTGGGTATTTGGAGCATTTAAGAGCGCCGGAAAAACCTTCAAACAACATAAATTCCGAGCTTTAGTTTTGAATATTTAGATTTAACTATCGCTGATAACAATATGAAATATAAGAAAATAACTTCATATCTATATTATTCATGATTCAGCATTCGTTAAATGTACTCCCGAACTGTCGAAAACTCAACAAAAAAAGTAAAATATTTCGACACTGCTGAAGATTTTCCGACAAGCGGTAGTTTTATGTAAAAAATACCGAAAATAGCGGGTAAAACGAAAGGCAAAAAGGATAGCCATAAAAAAGATGGTTTAAAGATAAATCGCTTGATCGCCCTGCTGCCAGATCCTGTATTTATCCATTATTGAGGGAAAAAGCTGTGCCTTGCTGCCAATAAAACCTTTAAGCCATTGTTGCAGCTTTGGATATGGAGCATGGTCAAACCAGTCCTGATCAACCATGGCAAATTGCCGAATGAAGGGGAAAATTGCAATATCGGCGATAGATATCCGATCAGATAAAAGAAAGTGTGTTGAATTCAGTCTTTCTTCCAGTTCCTGCAGGAAGTCCTCCCCCTGCTCCCGGTAATATTCCATTGAATGCTCAGGATATCGATCTGCATACTTATAATGATCCAGATCCTGTTTGAAGGAGTAATCATTCATTTCAATGAGCATTTCCGACTCAGTAAGATATTGTTCATTATCACCCAGCCATGAATCTGGATCATTTTGCCTCACCGCCCACTGAACAATGTCCCAGCTCTCGTCAATAACGCGGCCATCGGGCAAATGCAGTACTGGTACAGTTGCTTCTTCTGAAATTGCAATTAACTCTTCTGGTGGATCATTGAGATCGATCTCACGCAGTTCGACTTTAATACCGGCATATTTCAATGCAAGGCGGGCGCGCATGGCGTAAGGACAGCGACGAAAACTGTAAAGAATGGCGGTGTTCATGATTTTAATTTAGACGGCAGGGTTGTATTCAAAAACGCTGAAAATAATATCAGCCATCAAACCGAGTGAATCCATGCTTTCTATGCTGGATTTTCCTTGCCTGTTTGCCCTGAACAGATGCGGTGTCATTGTCAGCAAATCCATGATCTGCTGATTGCTCTCCAGATTAATTTTAAATTCCAGGGTATGCGTTGCCATCAGTGTGTAGTCGCTATCATGGTTTGTTTTGCCCGCTGATTTCCCGCCAGCCGGTTCCGAGTAAATAATCTCTCTTAATTCCTGAAGGTGTTTTTTACCGGGTTCAACCAGAATCACTTTGCCACCAGATTTTAAAATATTTTTAAAACCCTGAAAGCTGTGAAAACCAAATACACAGAAAATAACATCAACCGACTGTTTTAAAAATGGTGGCTGACTGTTGCTGCCCACAACCCAGCTTGCCCATTTATTTCTCCTGCTGGCTGCAATAATCGCGGGTTTGGAAATATCCATACCGATAAAAGCAAGATCTCTTTCATCATTAAGCGCCTGAACTGCATTGATAAGCTGATTCAGGTAATAGCCTTCGCCGCAGCCGGCATCAAGCACACAAAAATTTTTATCATCACTGAGATTCTTAAAAATAATTTTTGACAGCTTATCTGCAATCGGCTTATAAAAATCATTATCAAGAAAACGACTTCTCGCCTGCACCATGGCTTTACTGTCACCGGGATCTTTTGATTTTTTATGCTGCACGGGTAACAGATTGACATAACCCTGTTTGGCAATATCAAAGCAATGGCCGTTAACACATTGGTAACAGCCCTGCTTTTGAACAAGTTCAAGTTTATCAATAGGACAGGCCAGGTTGTTTGCAGCTACAATATTCATTGCGTGCATTTTAGAGCATTGCGCATTAACATCCGAACAATACATAGAATAATAAAAAAACCTGACCTGCATGGGGAAGCAATATGGAACTCATTAAAACACTGCTCGAAGGCTTAAATGGAATTGTCTGGGGGCCGCTCATGCTGGTATTGATACTGGGTACGGGCTTCTTTCTGATGAGCGGTTTGCGCTTCATGCCGCTGCGACATATTGCTTATGGCTTTCGTATGTTGTGGCTGGGTCGCAAAAAAACCGGTGAAGGTGATATCGCACCCTTCAAGGCCTTGATGACCTCCCTTTCCGCCACCGTCGGCACCGGCAATATCGCTGGC
This sequence comes from Gammaproteobacteria bacterium, assembly GCA_026196545.1. Lineage (GTDB taxonomy): Bacteria > Pseudomonadota > Gammaproteobacteria > SZUA-229 > SZUA-229 > LH-M37. The sequence goes on along the minus strand of JAPHSZ010000129.1, from coordinate 4,342 downwards.
GTTGCCACGGCCATCTTTACCGGCGGTCCCGGTGCCCTGTTCTGGATGTGGTGTACAGCGCTGGTGGGTATGGCGACAAAATATGCCGAAGCCGTGCTCGCCGTGTATTATCGTGAAAAAGATGCGAAAGGCGATCATATTGGTGGGCCGATGTTCTACATCAAGAACGGCCTGAAGAGCCACTGGGCCTGGCTGGGCACCGCCTTTGCCATCTTCGGCGCACTCGCTGGCTTCGGCATCGGCAATACCATTCAGGCCAACTCGGTGGCTGACGTGCTGAACAGCAATTTCAAAATATCCCCGATGCTGACCGGCATTACCATGGCCGTACTGGTTGCACTGGTGCTAATCGGCGGCATTCGCCGCATCGCAGACGTGGCCAGCAAACTGGTGCCACTGATGGCGATAAGCTACCTGTTGGGTGGGCTGGTGGTATTGCTGATGAACATCACTGCCATACCAGCAGCGATTGAACTGATCATTACCCACGCCTTCACCCCCACAGCAGCAACCGGCGGCTTTGCTGGCGCAACCGTTATGCTGGCCATTCAATGGGGCGTGGCTCGCGGCATCTTCTCCAATGAAGCCGGTTTAGGAAGTGCACCGATTGCACATGCCGCCGCCGCAACCAACAGCCCGGTTCAACAGGGCACTATCGCTATGCTGGGTACCTTCATCGATACCCTGATTATCTGCTCCATCACCGGGCTGGTCATCATAGTCACCGGCGCCTGGACGGGCGGAGAAAATGGCGCCTCACTTTCAGCAGCTGCTTTTGAGCTGGCACTGCCGGGCGTGGGCAGCCATATTGTCACTTTTGGTCTTGCGATCTTTGCTTTTACTACCATACTGGGCTGGAGTTTTTATGGCGAAAAATGCGTCGAATATTTATTTGGCGTACGCGCCATCGTGCCCTTCCGGGTGCTCTGGGTTTTGGCCATTCCTATCGGTGCCGACTCAGAACTCAAGTTCATCTGGCTGCTGGCCGATACCCTCAATGCGCTGATGGCGTTACCCAATCTGATTGCTTTATTATTACTCAGCCCGCTGGTATTCAGGTTGACGCGTGAGTATTTTTCAAACAAAGGTGCAAATCTTTAATTGCCTAATAGCATCGATATAAAATTTTTACGATCATCCGGTGACGTGTTTCGATAAAAACCATAATAGGCATGTTCATCAAGCTTGTTTTTATCTAATGTAATTCCCCAGAGTGCAGAAATTTTTATCGGCGTCATGCTGTAGCGCATGTCACCTAGCAGGTCGTCCCTGCCCGGTTCCATGGCGATATAGCCATCGGAGAATTTTTTAAAGCGCAGGATGTCGCCATACAGAACTGAATCTTCAGGAATACCCCTGGCATCACGTTCAGGTATAAATAAAGGCACAGAACTGCCCGGGTATACTTTGCTTTCGGTAATACCTGCACGAACTGCATCGACATAAATAGTGTCACTAGAAATATAAGTTGAACGCCAAACCAAAAGATTGCCTAATGACGGTTTTACCGTTAATTTTTCCACGATATGCTGGCGGGATTGGGCAAGTTCCATTGCCAGGTCAGTAGCTCGATTCAATTGAAATACACCCAGCAACAGAAAGCAGCCACAAAATGCCAAACCAATGTGTGCAATACGTGGTCGATGATTACGCCAGGCTTTGATTACGGCAAACATCAACATGCCGGTAAAGATGGGGTCGATAATTGAAATGATATGGAAGGTAATGCGCTCGTCATTAAGTGGCCATAATAAATGCGTGCCGTAACTGGTACAGGCATCGATAAAACCACTCAGGCTATAACCCAGCAAACAGAAAACATACAAACGCTTAAATCTCGGCATCTCAATACTGGAAAAACGCTTGAGTACCGGCCACAGCAACAAGGCAGCGATCAGCGCACCAATGGGTATAAAAAATATCGAATGGCTGAAATGGCGGTGAAGTTCGATGTTTAACATCGGGTCTGATGCCGAGGAGATTAATATATCTGCATCGGCGATTAGCCCGGCAATAAAACCAATACCGGTTGCCAGGCGAACCTCTTCTTTTTTTGCGATTGACTGCGATAGCGCTGCACCGAGCAGCCCCTGGGTAAGCACGTCCATAATTATTTTTCCTGCAGGTTGTCGTACTTAAATTTTAAAAATATCAGGACAATGCTCATAATAATAATTAATAATGAACAGACCAGCAGTGGCGTGTTGCCGATAAGGTAGGACTGGACAAACCAGGCCATGTTGCCAAGGATTGCCAGCACAATCATCAGCATGGAAACATCCTGGGTTTTTTTTGTGCTAATGGCCTTGTGCAGCTGTGGGGCAAAAATTAGCGTGGTAAATATCGCCGCCAGCCATCCTGAAAGTTCTTCGGCATTCATAACTATTAATAACCGTCAGTTAATGTTTCTATGATGTGATCCTGAATCTGTTCAGGATGAACGGCTGATTCAGAGACTGCAAACTCACTGACTGAAACACCGGCATCCTGGGTAGAATCAGCAATTGAGCTGAGCAGAGGATGCCAGCCTTCCAGGGGCTTGCCTTCGTATAAAAGCCTGTAGGCACAGAACTCTGGTAGATAATTTATCATCACGGGTAAATCAGTTCTCAGGTTCATGCACATGGGCACGGCTTCCAGCCTGTTAGCATAATCACTGCAACGGCCGGTTTCCAGATCGAGTAACTTGCAGGCCACGTTGGTGAGGCAAACCTTGTTACTGTCTTCATCCTGTAGCTTGACCAGACAGCAACGACCACAGCCATCACAGAGTGATTCCCACTCTTTATCATTCATCTCCTGTAGAGATTTTGTTTCCCAGAAATTGGCCTGTGTCATATATGATTACCAGAAAGGCCACAGATCCCAGCGAGATTCCAGTTCTTTCTGGCATGTTTTTAATTGTGCAGAATAACGTTTGGCACGCTTTTCGACTTTACGCGCCACTTTTTTCAGCCATGGTTTTTTATTATAGGTTTTGCGCTTAAAACCGCCGTGGCCTTCGTGGTAAGCCAGGTACTGGTTGTACGGATCCCACTTGGAAATGCCGAGTACTTTGTGGGTCTGTTTGCCATACCAGCCGATGAAATCAGTAGCGTCATCAAAATCATCGCGATCAGCGCCTGAGTTTCCAGATTTTTCTATGTACCAGTCCCAGGTATCATCCTTAACCTGCGCGTAACCGTAAGCGTCCGATTTGCGGCCAATCGGAATGATCCATAAAAAATATTCCATTTCGGGTTTGGCATCATAATTAAAGCGCGATTCCTGGTGGATAATCGCGAGTTGCACGTGGATGGGTACACCCCACTTTTCATAGCTGTCTTTGGCATCATCGTACCAGTCATCTTTTTCAAAAAATATGTCGCAACTGTTGTCCATATTTTTTGGTGGCGAAGTCGAACAGGCTGATGTTAGTACAACCAGTAAAAGTGTAATCAGTTTCAGATAGTTTAAAAAATCCATTGGCAATTAAATGTTGTCATCTTCAATTTTATTAATGATCGCTATGTATTGAGCAATAGTCTCTTTTTCAACTTCCTGATCAGCATGTGATAAAAAGCGTTTTATTTCTTCCAGGGCTTCTTCCTGACGATTCATTTTCCACAGGGTATTGAACAGGCCGATTGAAAACTGGCCGACGCCCGGCTCCAGTAAAATCAGCCTTTCAAACACCATTTCGGCTTCAGCATATTTTTCCATATTGTAGTAAGAGCCGCCAAGCATGATCAATGCTACTTTGTTGGTGGGCTCTTCTTTTAACACTTCCAGCAGGCACATGCGTGCTTCATCGTGCTGCTGGGCTTCTATAAACTGCCTGGCCTTTGTTAATGACTCTTCAATATTCATAAGGTATTTAAGGATTTAAATAATAAGACAATTATACATCAGGTAAAATTCATCGCCTTATAAATCAGCATAATGCCGCTAAAAAACAACAGAAGGCTGATTACCTGATTAAAACGATGAGGCTTAATTTTTATATGCAGGTGGTGGCCTACGTACATCGCTGCCAACAATACCGGAAATAAAACTGCAACCAGCATTAACACCTGCGTCGTGAACAGGCCGGTACTGGCATAGGCGATCATGCGGGTACCGCCATCAACCAGAAACACCATGGCAATGGTGGCCCTGAAAGCGCCCTTATCGAGCTGGCGCATTTTCAGATAAGTCACGTAAAAAGGCCCACCGGTTCCGAATAGCGCGCCCACCAGTCCGCCAAAGCTACCCGCCAATATCGCCCAGTAGCGACTACCGGGCACCGTGTGAAATGAAAACAGCGAGTAAATCGAATAGGCCAGCACGAAAATGCCCAGTGCCAGTACCAGCAGATGTGCTT
>JAPHSZ010000132.1 GCA_026196545.1 Gammaproteobacteria bacterium | reverse complement strand
CGGATGGTGTCACCGATGCCGTCGTGCAGCAACATGCTGAGCGCGGCGGTAGAGGCGACAATGCCTTTGGAGCCGATGCCCGCTTCGGTGAGGCCGAGGTGCAGTGCGTAGTAACTGCGATCTGCCAGTGAGCGATAAACCGTGACCAGGTCCTTGACCACGCTCATTTTGCAGGACAGGATGATCTTGTTTTTGTGCAGGCCGAGCGCTTCAGCGGCTTTGGCGCTGTCGATGGCGGAGCGAATCACGGTCTCCAGCATGACATTGTGGGCATCGTGGGGTTCGTCCAGTTGGGCATTTTCGTCCATCAGCTGGGCGAGCAGGGTCTGGTCCATGCTGCCCCAGTTGACGCCAATGCGTACGGCCTTGTCGTTTTTGATGGCGTGATTGATCATGGTGGCGAACTGCTCGTCGCGTTTTTTCCCGCGACCGACGTTGCCGGGATTGATGCGATATTTGGCGAGTGCGGCGCCGCACTCCGGGTTGTCGTTCAGTAGTTTGTGGCCGTTGAAATGAAAATCGCCGACCAGCGGTGTACTGTAGCCTTTTTTATCCAGTGCTTTACGAATTTTGCTGACTGCGATGGCGGCGTTATTGTCGTTGACGGTCAGGCGCACCAGCTCAGAACCGGCATCAGCCAGCTCAATAATTTGTGCAACAGTGGCCTCAACATCGCCGGTGTCGGTATTGGTCATGGACTGTACCACCACCGGCGCATGACCGCCGACGATGACACCATCGATATCGACAGCGAGTGAGGTTCTTCTTGGCTGGTAAGCGTCGGGAAATTCCATGATCTTCAATATAATTTTGAGAAGCTGGTATTCTAGCCTGCACAGACGCTGGCGGCTAGAATGTCGCCTTCATTTAATAGAGTTAAGCAGCATTCATGAAACTGGGTTTAATCATCAATCCGATGGCGGGTATTGGCGGTAGGGTCGGGCTCAAGGGTAGTGATGGTCGTGAGATAGTCGACCAGGCGCTGGCACAGGGTGCGCAACCCGGAGCGGGAGCGCGTACCTTGCTCGCGTTGCAAAAACTGGCTGATGTCATCAAACAGCCGGTATTGACGGTGACTGGTGTGATGGGTGCAGATGTGCTTGAGCGGGCGGGTATTGCCCACGAAATTGTCATGCAAACAGGCAGGGATACAACGGCCAGTGATACCCGCGATGCGGTGCTCAAACTCTGTGAAAAAAATATCGACCTGCTGCTGTTCGCCGGTGGTGATGGTACCGCGCGTAATGTGCTGGATGCCCTGAATGAAACCGGCCAGGCCGAGAGTTTGCCGGTGGTGGGTATTCCCTCCGGCTGCAAAATTCATTCAGCGGTGTACGCGGTCACGCCTTCACAGGCCGGTGAACTGGTGGCCCTGCTCGAACAGGGTGCGCCATTGGTGGTAAAACCAGCGGAGGTCATGGATCTGGATGAGCAGGCCTATCGTGAAGGTGAAGTCTCTACCAGTTGCTATGGTTATCTATTGGTGCCGGTAGATGATATACGAATGCAGGCGATGAAGCAGGGTGGGCTTAATCATGAGGAAATGGCGCTTCAGGATATTGCTGCTGATGTGGTCGAGCACATGGAAGACAACGTGCTGTACTTTATCGGTGCGGGCACGACCACGGCGGCGGTGATGGATGAACTGGGTTTGGAAAATAGTTTGCTGGGTATCGATGTGGTGCTGAACAGGGAACTGGTTGCTAGTGACGTTGATGAGAAAGCCATGCTGGATTTGCTCGCTGATAACCCGGATAAAATTGCGAAAATAATAGTTACTGCGATTGGTGGCCAGGGACATATTTTTGGTCGCGGCAACCAGCAATTCAGCCCCATAGTCATTGCAAAAGTGGGCAGTAGGAATATTATAGTGATTGCAACCAATGAAAAGTTACGTTCGCTACAGGGGCGGCCATTACTGCTTGATACCGGCAGTGCTGAACTGGATAAAAAACTGTCTGGTATGAAACAGATTGTTACCGGTTTTGAGCAACGTACCTTGTACAAATTAAGTTAATAAAAAATGGGTATTTAAAATGCAAGATTCAGAATTTATAGAAGGCCTGATGTCCTTTATCCACGCCTCACCGACACCGTTCCATGCAGTAGAACAAATGGTGCTGATACTGGAAGACAATGATTTTAAGCGATTAAATGAATCTGATGCCTGGCAGCTGGAAGCGAGCACTGGCAAGTTTTATGTTACCCGCAATGATTCATCGATTATTGCATTTACCCTGGGCAGCGACCCTGTTGAACACGGTTTTCGTATGGTCGGTGCGCACACTGATAGCCCCTGTTTGAAGGTAAAGCCAAACCCTGAAATAACTAAAAACAGTTACTTCCAGTTAGGTGTGGAAATCTACGGCGGTGTTTTATTAAATCCCTGGTTCGATCGTGACCTGTCTCTGGCCGGTCGGGTCAACTATGTTACACCCGATGGTGATGTTGGTAGTACATTGGTAAATTTTGAACAGGCGATAGCGACCATTCCCAGTCTGGCAATTCATCTCGATTCCAATGCTAATGAAGAACGCACGGTTGATAAACAGAAACACATGCCGCCTGTGTTGATGAAAATGCCGGAGGGCAATGGTGATAATAAGCCGGACTTTCGTGAAGTTTTACTGCATCTGCTTAGTAAGCGGCAGCCAGAATTAAAAATAGAAAAAGTGCTGGATTATGAGCTGAGTTTTTACGATGTACAGGCGCCGGCGGTGATTGGCTTGCACCAGGACTTTGTCGCCAGCGCACGATTGGATAATCTACTCAGTTGTTACACTGAATTAATGGCCATGCTGAAAGCTGATGAAAAACAGAACTGTCTACTGGTGTGCAATGATCATGAGGAAGTGGGCAGTATGTCGGCGGCGGGCGCGCAGGGACCGTTTCTGAAATCGGTGCTGGAACGCCTGTGTGCAACACCAGAAAATCTCACGCGAAGCATGGATCAGTCGATGATGATTTCCGTCGATAATGCACATGGTATCCATCCCAATTACGCGGATAAACACGACGAAAATCATGGGCCGATATTGAATCAGGGGCCGGTGATCAAGATGAATGCGAACCAACGTTATGCGTCTAACAGTGAAACCAGTGCTGCTTTTCGTTACATCTGTGAAGAAGCAGACGTGCCGGTGCAGTCGTTTGTGGTGCGCTCGGATATGGCCTGCGGCAGCACCATTGGCCCGATCACGGCCAGTGAACTGGGCGTGCGTACTATTGATGTCGGTGTGCCGACCTTTGCCATGCATTCTATACGCGAACTGGCCGGGCGTTGGGATGCCTATTATCTGTATCGTGCGCTGCGCGAATATTTTCAATAACCGCAATTAATCTGTGTTGTATTCCAGATGAGAATCATTATCGTAATAGCTGTTAGTAGCGTTATTGGTTTTTTTCATTATTTTCTTAGCCATTTTCATATTGAATATGGAAGTGGTTATTGCTCTTGCTGCCATCTGACAGATTACCTTGAGCAACTCTCCTTTTGACCGGCATCCTCGCCGGTCTTTTTTTTGGTTTTTTTTGACAATAAGCCCGTCTGATAACACTTTTGCAGAAAGAAGCATATATACTCCCGTCTATAAGGTATTTATTATTTAATGACAGAGTTCGATGAAAACAATAAAAAAATCACATAAGCTGGATAATGTTTGTTACGACATTCGTGGCGAAGTGCTACGCGAAGCTCGCCGCATGGAAGAAGAAGGCCATAAAATTCTTAAGCTGAATATAGGTAATCCCGCACCTTTTGGTTTTGATGCGCCGGAAGAAATTGTTGTTGATATGATTCATAATGTGCCCATCTCACAGGGCTACAGTGATTCCAAAGGCCTGTTTACCGGCCGCAAGGCGGTGATGCACTACTGTCAGCAGAAAGGCATCATGGATGCTGACATCGATGATATCTATCTGGGTAATGGTGTTAGTGAACTCATCGTTATGGCGATGCAGGCCCTGCTCAATAATGGCGATGAAGTTTTGATTCCGGCTCCCGATTATCCTTTGTGGACGGCCTCAGTGAGTTTGTCCGGTGGCAAGCCGGTGCATTATCTGTGTGATGAAGAATCTGACTGGTATCCTGATCTGGAAGATATGAAAAAAAAGATCAATGCCAATACCCGCGCGATTGTTATCATCAACCCGAATAATCCGACCGGATCGTTGTATCCGCCAGCAGTGCTGGAAGCGATCATTGAACTGGCACGTAAAAACAATCTGATTATTTTCTCTGACGAGATTTACGACAAGATTGTTTATGACGATGCTGAACACGTCTCGACCGCTTCACTGGCCGAGGATGTTTTGTTCGTCACTTTTAACGGCCTTTCAAAGGCCTATCGTGTTGCCGGTTTTCGTGCCGGCTGGATGGTGATCAGTGGTGCCAAATCAAAAGCCAAAGATTACATCGAAGGCATCGAACTGTTAGCGTCGATGCGCCTGTGTTCCAACGTACCGGGTCAGCACGCAATCCAGACTGCACTCGGTGGTTACCAGAGTATTAATGAACTCATCGTACCGGGCGGGCGTCTGCGTGATCAACGCGACCTGGCCTGGCAGTTGATTAATGATATACCTGGCATCAGTTGCGTCAAACCCAAAGGTGCAATGTACCTGTTTGCAAAAATGGATCCCAAAGTTCACAAAATAAAAAACGATGAAAAAATGGTGCTGGATTTATTATTACAGGAAAAAATTCTGATCGTTCAGGGTACCGCCTTTAACTGGCCAGACCCCGATCATTTTAGAATCGTTTTTTTGTCACGGGAAGACGAACTGAGAAATGCCTTCGAGCGACTTAAGCGATTTTTTTCGAGCTATACGCAATAACAAGTGGGCAATGTCGCCAGCAACATCAAGTCAACCAGAGAACGTATTCAGCAACTGAGTGCTGATGCCGGGCGCGCAGCTAATGAAGTTAAGCTGATCGCTGTCTCCAAAACCAGAAGCCTTAATGAGGTCGAACAGGCAATCGCCGCCGGTCAGATCGCGTTTGGTGAAAACACCGTACAGGATGCCTTGACCAAAATACCATTAATTGACAATCCCGATCTCGAATGGCATTTCATTGGTCATTTGCAATCGAAAAAATCAAAACAGGTCGCCGAATATTTTCAGTGGATTCATACGGTTGATAGTATGAAATTAGCGCAGAAATTATCAGTAGCGATGCAGCGGCATAATCCGGATAAAACTTTAAACTGTTTGTTGCAGGTAAATGTCTCGGCTGAAGAAAGTAAATCGGGGTTGTCGCAAGAAGAAGCTGTTGCCTTGTTGGCTGAGTTAGTCGAATCGAATCTCCCTAATCTGGCATGGCGGGGTTTAATGACCATTGGCGTGCAGGGAAATAAGCTTCAAACGCGCAAAGTGTTTTCGGATTTGCGGAAGCTATGTGATCAGTGTCAGCAGCAGTTTAAGCTAAAAGAATTTGACCAGCTTTCGATGGGCATGTCGGGTGATTATGCAATAGCCATTGAAGAGGGCGCGACCATGGTCAGGATTGGGACGGAGTTGTTTGGGAATCGAGAATAGTTTGTAGTGGTTCAAACCCTAACCATCTCCCCATAAGCCAACAACTCCTCCAACACCACCAACTCTGTCCCTGTTACCGAATCCCCATTTTGCAACTCCTCAATATCCGCCAAAAATTTATTCATCGTGCGCGGACTTAATGCCGGGTCAGTAAACCGCTCTCTGCGGTATTCATTCCAGCGCTGCTTTTCTTCCTCGTTCAGTGACTCAGGAAAATTCCTTGCCCGATAGCGGAACAGCATTTCCGGCAGGCGGGGGTCGTCAAAGGTTAAATTAAGTTTACTGAGTTCTTCCGGGCTGCTTTTCCTGATCCTGTCCATGCGATCATAATCGGTGTTGCTGAAAAATCCACCGGCATAAATCTGGGCATCGGGGTCGTTGACTTCGGGGAAGTCGCTGCTGGCAAATACCTGCAGGGTTTTGGCGACCAGCATGTCGATGTGTTCAAGGATGATCTGCCGGTTGGCTTCGCAGGCCTCGACATCGATCTGCAGCCGTTCCGCGCTGGCGGCGTCCATGGTTTTTAGTGGCACCACTACCGGGCACTTGTTGATGTGCACATCTTTCAGTGGAATGCGCTCTACGCCTTCGGGTAGCTCGCTGGCCCTGGTGTACATCCTTCCGCTGATTTCATTGGCGTCTATTTCGATGAAGTCGGATGGGTCACTGCTGAGGTCATAGACGATGACGCTGTTTTTATTGATCGGGTGCTGGCAGATTGGCATGACCATGGCGATGG
>JAPHSZ010000157.1 GCA_026196545.1 Gammaproteobacteria bacterium | reverse complement strand
GGTTATCCCGGCTACGGTTATCCCGGCTACGGTTATCCCGGCTACGGTTATCCCGGCTATGGCGGCTATGGCTATCCCAGTTACGGGGGTTATGGATACCCTGGCTATGGAGGTTATGGCTATCCCGGTTACGGGGGTTATGGACACCCTGGCTATGGTGGCCCTGGCTGGGGATGGTAATGAAACACACTGGGCTTTAAATAACCGATTAAATAATAAAAAAATCTGGGGACATAATGGATTTCCCCATGATTTTGACAACGCATATCTAAGCTACCCTGAAATAACCAATCCTGCCATTTCGGCATTGCAACAGTACTTTGCCACCTTTATTGCTATCCAGCACGCCCTGAAGCTCAGCTAAGGTATGAACTTCTTTGTCGTTTGCGCTAACGATCAATTCACCGACCGGCCACTCAATTTCATCAGCCGGGGTGCCCTGATGAATATGCGTTACGACCAGCATCGGCTTTTCCTGGTCGATGGTTTGCAACATATCAATTTGAGCGTTGGGGTCTATCTGCCGCATAGCTTCAATAATTTCAAAACTCAATTCCTGGATAATCATGCCGAATACTTCAATGTATTTTCTTTCTGCAATGATCGGCCGAGATACCACACCTTTTTCTGGATTACGCATTGCTTTAGCGCTGGCTGTTTTTACTTCACCTTCCCGAAGATACACAACTTCAACCTCTTCACCAATGGGAATGAGCTTCATCACATCATAATTATTTTTATGCCTGAAGTGGCCTTCCTTGCCAATGACAATGCCATGGCGATCAAATTCAACACCATTGATCGAAACAATAACGTCGCGTGGCTGAATACCAGCTGCTTTGAGAAAACCATTCGCCTCTACCTGAGCAACGATCAGGCCTTTTGCTTCTGTCTGTTTCAATAGATCATTAAAATGCTCAGAATTCTTCTGTAGCTTGCCGCCAATACCTGCAAAGTGAGGTTCATTTTGTTTCAGCAGATTTTCAATAATAATTTTGACAAAGCTTGCGGGCGTGATAAATCCAATATTCTCCGCCTCAACCATAACAGCCGTATTCAGGCCAACCACCTTACCGTTATCACTAACGCTGGGCCCACCGGAATTACCCGGGTTAATCGCTGCATTGGTAACAAATCGCTCGGTGGTGTACTCCGATCCCGATATAAAATTAGTTATCTCACCACCAGAGATATTGGGTTCGACCATGCCCATGGGATATCCAATTGCCTTCACCTGTTCCCCGCGTGCAGGACTGGGACCGTGCCATAACTCAAGATATTCAATATCCCTCAATGCCAGTGTTTTAAACCGTTGCAGCTCCTTATCTTTCAATTTAATTAACGCAACATCCGGTTCCAGCTTCTTTACCAGCCCCACCAGCTCAGCTTCAAATTTTTCTTCACTGGTAAGCATGGAGCTAATTTCAATCTTTTGCGCATTTCTTACCACGTGCGCATTAGTAACAATGTAGCCTTCAAGGCTGTTGTATTTAACAAAAAAACCGGACCCCAGCCAAACACCCGGAATTTTTATGGCCGGATTCATTACTGACTGTATGTCTTCTTCAATATGGCCTTCGACCTGAATTTGCACCACGCCATTCATCATCTGGCGTGCAACATTGGAAAGATTGTTTTTCTTTTTTGTCATAATTTAATTAGTGAGCTGACATTTCTACCTAAAATGATTAATCAATCATGGTAACAACCAGCTCCCCATCATCCTGCCTTACTATCTCTCCATAGTGGGTTCTGAACTCGCCTCTGCGGCGGTCTTCAAAATACAGTTTTAAATTTTCAACGACAACGGGGAATGCCATTTCATTCCACGGAACATCTTCCTCTCGCACCATGGCAACTTCCAGGGTTTCTTCTCCGGCACTGGCCTTGCCTTCGTGCAACAGGCCATGGTACATGGTGTAAATCTGGTTTCTGTGCGGGATACTGAACATGCTGAATAACTTCAGGTCACGCATATCGGCATTGGCCTCTTCTCTGGCTTCCCGGGCGGCGCCTTCAAGATTGGTTTCCTGGTTTTCCATGAAGCCCGCTGGCAGGGTCCACAGGCCGCTTTGTGGTTCAATAGCACGGCGGCACAACAGAATCTCGTTCTGCCATTCAGGGATACAGCCAGTAACTATCTTTGGGTTCTGGTAATGGATTTCGCCACAGCTACCACAAACGTGTCTGAGTCGATTATCGCCTTCGGGAATTAACAGTGCGACTTTATCACCGCATAAGCTACAAAAATTCATAACATCTTCTTTTTAATTTTCAAGCAAGAATATCGGGGATCAACTTGTCTTCCAGTTTCGCCAGTTCATCCTTGATCTGTAATTTACGTTTTTTCAGGCGCTTGATATGCAGCTCCTCAAAACCGGGGCTGCGCACCAGCTGCTCGATCAGCTGATCCAGATCGCGATGTTCCAGCTCAAGCTCTACGATACGCGTCTTAATGCGTCTGATTTCTTCTTGTGAAAGGCCTGCTGACATACTTCCCCCCAAACTATAGCTGTACGGTATCACAAAGCGGCATCAGGATAAAAAAAGTTTGCTATCGACCAGAGTTGAGATTACAATTCGAAACATGTCGAATTGTAGAACCATAAACCTTGACCGTCACGCCCGTATTTTCAAGGCGCTATCCAACCCGCACCGGCTTGAGATTTTTACCATTCTCACCGGCTGCTGTGAGCCCGGCACCCTATGCTCTACCGACAAGATGTTGAGCTGCTGCGTTGGTGATCTGGACAGCCAGTTGAGCATAGCCTCATCCACCCTGTCGCACCACCTGAAAGAACTCAACCACGCCGGGCTGATTGAAATGCAACGTGAAGGCAAGCAGATATTCTGCTCGATTAACCCATCTACGCTGGCTGAAGTCACTGCACTTTTTTCCACCCGCCGCTAAACAATATAGATAAACATAAGAGGATTCCCATGGACCAGAAACAAGCCGATGAAATTCGCCAGAATGTGCGAACCAGTTATTCAAAAGTCGCTGAAGCCAGCAATAGTGGTGACTGCTGTGGCGAGACCGCCAGCTGCTGCGGCGTATCTTCTGATGACGACATCAATACCCTGGTCTCAACCCGACTGGGTTACAGCGAAGACGATCTGGCCGCCGTGCCCAAAGGGGCCGATATGGGGCTGGGCTGTGGCAACCCGCGCGCTATCGCCAGCATCAAAACCGGTGAAACCATTGTCGATCTCGGCAGTGGTGGTGGCTTTGACTGCTTTCTGGCCGCTGCTGAAACCGGCGAGACCGGCCGTGTAATTGGCGTTGATATGACCCCCACCATGATCAGCAAGGCCCGGGATAATGCCGACCGTGGTAAATATAATCATGTCGAATTTCGTCTCGGCGAAATCGAAAACCTACCGGTAGCCGACAGCACTGTGGATGTGATTATTTCAAACTGTGTGATCAATCTTTCACCCAACAAACCCCGCGTTTTTGCAGAGGCTTTTCGGGTACTCAAGACCGGCGGCCGACTGGCCATTTCCGATGTGGTTGCCAGCACTGAGCTGCCCGATGAAATCCGTGAAGACCTGATGCTCTATTCCGGCTGCATGGCGGGCGCTTCTTTAATTTCAGAACTGGAAATCATACTGGCTGACTGCGGCTTTACCGATATAAAGATTTCACCCAAAGATGAATCCAAAGAATTCATCAAAGACTGGGCGCCCGGTCGTGGTGTTGAGGATTATGTTTTATCGGCCAGCATTGAAGCAATAAAGCCCGGTGCCAGTTGCTGTGGCAGTAGCTGTTGCTAACAACAGGTCTTGCTTGATTACTGTTTAAAAATCAGCGATGCCGAATTGATGCAATAGCGCAAACCGGTGGGTGGCGGGCCATCTTCAAAAACATGGCCCAGATGTGCTTCACAGGCCGGGCAACGCACCTCCACCCGAACCATGCCATGACTGCTGTCTTTTATTTCTTCCAGCTTTTTATTGTTTATCGGCTGCCAGAAACTCGGCCAGCCCGAACCCGAATCGTATTTCTGTTCTGAACTGAACAGCGGTTCATTACAGCAAACGCAATAATAAATGCCATGTTCTTTATTGTTGTAGTACTTACCGGTAAAAGCGGGTTCTGTGCCAGCCTCACGCGCAATGCGGTATTGCTCATCGGTGAGCTGCGACCGCCATTGCTCATTTGTTTTTTTATCTGCCATACTCAGCACATTTTATACAGCTAACACTGCTCCCACGGCAAATCGTGGAAACGCCAGCCGCCGGAGGTGCTACGATGATGCTGTTCATCCAGCTCGCCCTCAAAGCCTTCCTCAACATTAAACACATTGGAAAAACCGTCTTCAATTAATTTCATGCCGGCTTCTTTTGAACGCTTGCCACTGCGGCAGATTAAAATAATGGGCACGCCATTATTATCTTCTGACATACCACCCAGGATTAATTTTCTGACATCGGTAGTAAAGTGGGGGTTGACCACCCAGTCCGGCTCATCGATCCAGGGTATGTGAATAGAACCCACCGCATGCCCAACAAATAGATATTCCATGCTGGAACGCACATCTATAAGCAGGGCGCGTGAATTTTCCTGGCAGAGCTGCCAGGCTGCTTTTGGTAGGATCGTTTGTAGTTCAACGGCCATACTGGACTATTCAGAAAACTCATCGATAATATCATCCTGATTTTCCACGTACTCCATGAACGGAGTCAGGCGCTCAACCAGCGGTTTTAAATGACTTCTTTCTATCTTGAAATAATTGCCTTCAAGGATCAGTTTGAATGCCTGCTGCAATTCTCTTTCCAGGTTCGCCCCTGTTTCATCAGCCTCCTGCTTCGGCTGCGCTTCAACATAACTGGCTATCTTGTCTCCAGCTTTGCCCAAGGCGCGTTTTAACGTGTCATCCGCCTGATCCATAATTTCAGAAAACTGCATGCCTTCTCTGGCCTCAGGCGAGGCCAGGCCCGCCGCCAGGACTATACGTATTTTCTCCTTGCCGGTATCAAATACCAGTTTGTTTATCGCGGCCCTGACCCGGTCAACCACGATTTTGGCGTGCGTATGACTGGTCAGGGGCAACAACAGGGCATATTTGGATACACCGATCCGGGCAGCCACATCTTCAGTTCGCAAAACGGCCTCAAAGCGCTTGGCAACCGCGATGATAATCTGTGTTGCCACCGATTTACCATGTGACAGAAAAATATCCTGAAACCCGTCTATCTCAAGATAGACTGCAGAAATACTGACACCATGGCGCGATGCAAACGATAGCGCCTTGTCACCCTGTTCCTCAAAACTATTGGCATTAAACAGGCCGGTGAGCTTGTCGTGCCCCGTCTGTTTTTCAAGCTCGACGACTTTGGCATTTAGCTGCGCGTATGACTTGGCTCGTGTTAATAAATCGATTGAGCTAAACGGTTTGGCTATAAAGTCGGTAGCGCCCGCTTCAAATACCTGCTGCTTGGTTTCTTCAGTATCACCCTGGCCGGTGATCATAATCACTGGCAGCCCGGCAATGCGTTCATCATCCGCACTACGGATACTGTCCAGCAGCTCCATGCCATTCATTTCCGGCATCTGCATGTCGGTGAACACGACAGAAATAGAGGCATTTTGCTGAATTTGCTGCCAGCCATCGCGCCCATCAACGGCTTCATGGATGACATAACCATCACCCAGCATTTTTGTTGCTGCCTTGCGTATGACCTTGGAGTCGTCAACAATCAAGATTTCCGCTTTTTGATCAGCCTGATCGCCCATCTTTTAATAGCTCTCAATTAATACAATAAGATAATGGATGTGATTTTTTGCATTTTACAGAGTGGTCATTCTACGCTAACAAATGGCTTTCTACCCACGTGATAATAGTTACTGAATGATTATGCGCAAGCCTAGGCATAATTTAGCAATAAAACTAGTCGATACCATAGCTCAATTGCAACCAAAATACACAAAAACCTTACTAAGGTCATGTTTTTTCCTTTAAAGTCAAGCACTTCTGCTCCTTAGCCGTTATAATTAATAACTAAGATCAGGTATAAATCTGTGCATTTACTGGACTAAATATTCCATAATATCGGGCATTCTAAAAACCATTAATCATCATGTTATCTACTACACCTGAATACGGAAATTTGATTTCTGAGATAAAAAACAATTTCAGAACCCATCTCAGGGAATCGATCACAGAGATGTTTATCAAACTGGATGAATCGCTGTTTGAAATGGCCGAGAACGCCGATAACAACAAGGATCAAAGCCGCTATTTTGAGTTAATGCGCGACAGCCGCGCCCTCAAAGACACCATTGCTGCTGATTTCATCAACTTTATCGATCCCTATCTACGCCCCTTTGCAGAAACCAAAGCGGAAAAAGACAAAATAAAAAGTGAAAGCGAGGGCGAGCTCAGCCTGGTTGACCAGGATGAAATGGAAGATATGGTTATGATCAAGAGCATGGGAGGCAGTGTAGCCAGCCAGTTCAGCGAGCCTTTATCTCATCTTGAAGCCAGGCTGGAACACCTCGCTCTTCAGACACCGGACATCTTCTACAAAAAAGCACTCCAGCCCACCCATGTTTTTCAGGCTTTTGATGATGCACTGGCTGATAACTTTGATCTTGCCAACAAAAAAACACTGTTCAAGTTTTTTAACGACCACGTCGGACTGCAACTGGGCAAAACTTACGATGCCATCAATAATCTATTGATTAATGCCGACATCCTGCCCAAGATCAAACTGCACGCGAATAAATCAACACCACGAACACCAAAACAAACAGCTCCAGAATCAGGCCAGGAAGAGCAATTTAACGCCGAAAATGACATGAATCAGGGCGGCTATGCCATGACCGCCCCACCCGGCCATGTCTACCAGAATCAGGGTGGATCACAAGGTAGTGGTGCTCAGGGCAGTGCAGCAGACGACGCAACAGCACCTGCCGGCTATCAGCACACAACGGCCGGTATGCCAGCCAGTCAGGTTGGTGAGGTGGTAGGCGAGTTTCTGGGCGGCGCACCACTCATGCCGCAAACACCGGCAGATAGCAGCACAGACTCTGCTGACGGAGCTACCTTCTTCCCTGCCAGCACAGGCCAGTATTATGGTCATCAGGAAATCCTGAACGCCCTTTCCAGTGTTCAACAAAACCCAGTGTTCAGCAATGCTGAAAATGCACAGTATGATGGTGAAGCTATCAAACAGGCGGTGCTTACAGAAATCGCCAAAACTTCTGGCGGTGTTGTCACCAAAAGCATCAATCGCATTGCTGAAAAAACCATCGATTTTATCGAGCTGATTTTTGATGCCATCATTGATGACGACAATATTTCCGACACCATCAAAACACTGCTGTTACGCCTGCAAATCCCGGTCATTAAAGCCTCCATGATGGATCAGGAGTTCTTTATCTACGATGATCATCCAGCGCGTGTCCTGCTGGACAAAATTGCCCAGGTTGGCATTGGTGTTACTGATCGCAATGATGAGATATATATTCAACTTGATAAAATTATCACCACCCTGGTGAACGAATTTGAGTTACAGACCGACTCTTTTCAGACTGCTCTCGACCACCTCAATGCTTTTCTCGAAGAGCGCGAAGCCGAAGCCTTAAAAAAAGAAGAAGAAGCACAACGCCAGGTATTGAGAGAACACGCCCGAAACACCGTGCTGAAAGCATTACGCACGGCTACCCGAGGCAAAATATTACCCGAGAGCGTACATGCCCTGATTTTAAAACGCTGGCCCACCATGATGTACAACCATTATTTAAAACAGGGCAAGGAAAACGATGAATGGGTCACCATCGTTGACACCCTGAGGTCTATTATCAATAGCCTGCAACCACTGAAAAATGCAGATGATCTTGAACACCTGGTCACAACCCGTGAACACTTGATTGAAACCACTCGCGCTTACCTTCGAACCACCAACCAGTCCGAGAAAGATATTGAACAGGTTATTCAGGATCTAGTCGATATACATCAGTCACTAATTGATCAGGCAGACTTCCCGGAAGAACCAGAACAGGTTGAAACAGCTACTGAAATCACAGAAGCTATTGAAGAAGAAATCAGTGAAGATCAGACCGATGAAGAAAAACCAGAAAAACTACAATTACCTACCAGCATTATGCCCGGCATGTGGTTTCAGGTTTATACCGGTGAAGACAAGGCTCAACGCCGTTGCAAGCTTTCCGTTGTTATTCTGGAAGACCAGAAACTGGTGTTTGTAAATTATCAGGGGGAAGTGGTTGTTGAAAAAAACCTAGGTGATTTTCTTGAAGAGCTCACCAGTGAAAAATCAAAAGTCATTATGGGGCACTCTGTTTTTGACCATGCATTAAGCCATGTGGTACACGGCATACAACACGTTCATTAAACACCCACTTTCTACTTAACCAATAAAAAGGCCGAGCATAATGCCCGGCCTTTCTGTTATACAACTTACAGACATTTACAGGATGTAACCCCGTTCCTCGTGTTGAGAAATATCCAGGCCTTCCGTCTCTTCTTCCTCGGTCACCCTGAGTCCAATCAGCCTATCAACCAGTTTGAGAATGCCGTAACTGACCACTGCCGTCCACACTAATGTTGCAATGATGCCGGTCAGCTGCACGCCCACCTGACCGCCCATGGTCATGCCTTCAGCCAGGCCTGCACCACCCAGTTCCGATGAAACAAATATCCCGGCCAGAAAGGTACCGAGAATACCGCCGACACCGTGTACAGGAAATACATCCAGTGAATCATCAATTTTCAGTGTACGCTTGATAAAGACGGTTGCCAGAAAACAAACAAAGCCTGCCGCTACACCGATGAACAGAGCCGCCGCCGGGCCAACATAACCCGAGGCCGGTGTAATCGTTCCCAGACCCGCGACCATACCGGTAACGATACCCAGTGCACTCGGCTTACCGTATTTAACCCATTCAATCACCGACCAGGTCAGTGCACCACAGGCCGCACTGATGTGCGTAACAAGAATGGCCATACCGGCATCACCATTGGCTGCAACCGCACTGCCGCCATTAAAACCAAACCAGCCTACCCACAACATACCTGCACCGGTCACTGTCATGGTCATGTTATGCGGCATCATCGGTGTACCAGGGAAACCTTTACGATTACCCAGCACCATCGCCGCCACAATCGCTGCCACGCCAGCGGTGATATGAACTACAGTACCACCTGCAAAATCAAGCAGACCCTTTTGAGCCAGCCAGCCACCACCCCAAACCCAGTGACAAATCGGGAAATAAACCAGCGTTGACCAGAGCACACTGAATAGCATCATCGATGAAAATTTCATGCGCTCGGCAAAACCACCAATGATCAGTGCCGGCGTGATAATCGCAAAAGTCATCTGGAACATAACAAACACGGTTTCCGGCAAGGTACCATTAACACTGTCACGACCAACACCAGACAGAAACATTTTGCCCAGGCCACCAAACCAGCCATTAACACTCGCACCAAATGACAGGCTATAACCAAAGATCACCCACAATACCGTCACAACACAGGCAATCGCAAAACATTGCATCAAAACTGATAGAACATTTTTTGCCCGAACCAGGCCGCCATAAAACAACGCCAGGCCCGGCAAGGTCATAAACAGGACCAGAGAAGTAGAAGTTAATATCCATGCAGTATCACCGCTATCAACTTCTCCGGCAAAAACAAGTTGCGGTAACAATAACAACGCAACACCCACAAGCTTGCTTAAGCTTGATAATGATTTCATTTTTTTATCCTCATTATTTTTTTATAAAGCCTCGTCGCCAGACTCACCAGTGCGAATACGAATAGCCTGCTCAATTGGCATAACAAATATTTTGCCATCACCAATCTTGCCGGTATTCGCTGCCCCACGAATTGCCTCGATAACTTTTTCAACCTGATCATCTGCAATCGCGGTTTCCACTTTTACCTTGGGTAAAAAATCCACAACATACTCAGCACCACGATACAGCTCAGTGTGCCCCTTTTGACGACCAAAGCCTTTGACTTCAGAAACAGTAATGCCCTGCACCCCAATTTCTGACAAAGCTTCACGTACATCATCCAGCTTGAAAGGTTTAATTATTGCTTTAATAAGTTTCATTAGTTCACCTATATGTTTTTAATTTTTAATTTTCTGCCCTTCATATTTCAGAACGCAATAAAGCCTGATCATTCAGGCTTCAAACAAATGCTAATAACAGACTTTTTACCATATAAGTCAGCCAATAACATCAAGCAAAAAAGCCGGGCACCTGAGTGCCCGGCAACATTACCTGCAAAAAATCCGTTTATTTGCCGGTAAATTCTGGATAGGCCTCCATCCCACACTCAACGAGATCAACACCTTCATATTCCTCTTCTTCACTGACACGAACTCCCATTAGGAATTTAATCACCAGCCATACCAGAAGACTGGCACCAAATACCCAAACACCGATGGTCAGTGCACCTATCAGTTGTCCGCCAAAGGTAGTACCGTCATTGGTCAATGGCACAGCCAGCAGGCCCCACAATCC
>JAPHSZ010000017.1 GCA_026196545.1 Gammaproteobacteria bacterium | reverse complement strand
TTATCCATTGTCGGTATTAATGCTGTCGGGCATTACCGAAGTGCTGGTTATCTCAACACCGCATGACCTGCCGCAATTTCAGGCTCTGCTTGGTGATGGTAAGGCTATTGGTATGTCCTTTTCCTATATTGAACAGCCCTCACCGGATGGCCTGGCGCAGGCATTTATACTGGGTGAAGAGTTTATTGGCGATGATGATGTATGCCTGATCCTGGGCGACAATATTTTCTATGGCCATGGCCTGGTGAAGATGCTGGCAAGCTCTATTGCCAATGTTGAGAACGATAAAAAAGCCACCGTGTTTGGTTATTTTGTTAAGGACCCGGAACGTTATGGTGTTGTCGATTTCGATGATAATGGCAATGTGCTAAGTATCGAAGAGAAACCGGACAACCCGCAAAGTCATTATGCCGTGGTTGGCCTGTATTTTTATCCGAACAGCGTGGTTGAGATCGCAAAACAGATTAAGCCATCGAAGAGAGGCGAGCTGGAAATTACCACAGTCAATCAGAAATACCTTGAGCAGGGCGACCTGAAAGTTGAGCTGATGGGGCGTGGTTATGCGTGGCTGGATACCGGCACGCACGAAAGCCTGCTGGAGGCATCGAACTTTATCCAGACCATTGAAAACCGCCAGGGCCTGAAAGTAGCGTGCCTTGAAGAGATTGCCTATGAAATGGGTTATATCGATAAAGAAAAACTTATCGAGCTTGCACAACCGCTGAAAAAAAACCAGTATGGACAATATCTAATCCGCCGTGCTGGTGAAGATGTCCGCACCTGATGAAAGTAATAGCAACTAAAATTCCTGATGTTTTAGTGATTGAACCAGAAGTCTTTGGTGATGATCGTGGTTTTTTCTTTGAAAGTTTCAACAGAAAAGTTTTCCAGGAACTGACCGATGTAAATGATGACTTTGTTCAGGATAACCATTCAAAATCCTCAAAAGGCGTATTACGTGGCCTGCATTACCAGATAAAACAGCCGCAGGGCAAGCTTGTGCGTGTGGTCAGTGGTGAAGTGTTTGATGTTGCAGTTGATCTTAGAAAATCCTCGCCTACATTTGGGCATTGGGATGGTGTGAGACTATCAGCAGAAAATAAACGCCAGTTCTGGGTGCCGCCAGGTTTTGCCCATGGCTTTATGGTTTTGTCAGACAATGCCGAGTTTTTATATAAGACGACTGATTATTATGCACCAGAATACGAGCGCTGTATTCGCTGGAATGATAAAGACCTGGCTATCGACTGGCAGTATGAAAAAGAGCCACAGGTATCCGAAAAAGATGCGAATGGTGGCTCATTTAAAGAAGCAGATGTTTTTGAATGAAGATTTTATTATTCGGAAAAAACGGGCAGGTTGGTTGGGAGCTTAATCGTTCGCTGCAGCCCCTCGGTGAGGTTGTAGCGCTCAACCGAGAAGATGCTGACTTTTCCAGCCCAGAAAGTCTTCGCCAGATAATCAGTGATGTGAAGCCGGATGTCATTGTTAATGCGGTTGCCTATACCGCAGTAGATAAAGCCGAAGCAGAAGAAGAGCTTGCTGCAACTATCAATAGTGTGGCACCTGGCATCCTAGCAGAAGAAGCTTTAAAGACAAAAGCGCTATTGGTTCATTACTCTACGGATTATGTGTTTGATGGAACAAAGAAAAGCCCTTATTCTGAGTCCGATGAGCCTAATCCGATCAATGTTTATGGTCAAACCAAGCTTGCAGGAGAGCAGTTGATTCAAGCATCAGGGTGTGATTATTTAATTCTTCGTACATCATGGGTCTTTTCGTCGAGAGGCTCAAATTTTCTGTTGAGCATTCTCAGACTTGCTAGTGAAAGGAAGCAGTTGACTGTTATTGATGATCAGATTGGGGTACCAACATGGGCAGTAAATGTTGCAGATATAACAAAAAATATCATTTTGTTGTCTGAAAAACAGCGACTTACTGGTAAGTTTATTTCAGGTATTTATAATGTCGTATCGAGTGGAGCAACAACATGGTTTGATTTTTCCAATAAAATCATAAGTATAGCCTCAGAATTTGGTTTGGATAGTGGTTTTGTTGTTGACCAGATCAATCCTATTTCAAGTAGTGAGTATCAAATGCCTGCTAAGCGACCATTTTATTCTGTTTTATCAACAGAAAAGATAGAAAAAGTGTGCAGGATATCAACTATAGCATGGGAGCATGCGCTAGAATGTTGCATGAATGTCATGAAAAAAACGGGTTAATTTTGGCAGGTAGTGAACTTGCCAGATTTAATTAATATTAAATAGTTAATATGTAGAGTATATATGTCAGAAAAAAAAGTAGCGCTTATTACAGGAGTAACTGGGCAGGATGGTGCTTATCTAGCGGAGCTCCTGCTAGATAAAGGATATGAAGTACATGGTATAAAACGCAGAGCATCTTCGTTTAATACTGATCGAATAGATCACCTTTACCAGGATCCTCATGTAAAGAATCAGAATTTCGTGCTCCATTATGGAGATTTGACTGACTCCATGAATTTAGTGCGAATAATCCAGCAGGTCCAACCTGATGAAATCTATAATTTAGGTGCGCAAAGCCACGTTGCTGTTTCGTTTGAAAGTCCCGAATACACTGCAGATAGCGTTGGAATAGGCGCTTTGCGTATTCTTGAAGCAATACGCATCTCTGGCTTGGAGAAAAAGACACGCTATTATCAGGCGTCTACATCTGAATTATACGGAGAGGTGCAGGAAATACCCCAGAAAGAAACAACTCCGTTTTACCCTAGATCACCTTATGCAGTGGCAAAACTTTATGCTTATTGGATAACAGTCAATTACCGGGAAGCATACGGTATGTATGCCTGTAATGGTATCTTATTTAACCATGAGTCACCGATTCGAGGTGAAACATTTGTAACCAGAAAAATTACCCGCGCACTGGCGCGTATTCACCTTGGGCTGCAGGAAACCCTGTATCTTGGCAATCTGAATGCCTTACGTGACTGGGGGCATGCGAAAGATTATGTTGAAATGCAGTGGTTAATGCTACAGCAGGATAAGCCAGATGATTTTTGTATAGCAACTGGTGTTCAATATTCAGTGCGTGATTTTGTTAATTTTGCTTATGATCACTTAGGCAAGTCAATTCGATGGGAAGGTGAAGGCGTTGATGAAAAAGGCTATGACAGTGAGTCAGGTCAGTGTGTTGTGGCAGTAGATCCTAGATATTTCCGACCTACCGAAGTGGAGACCTTATTAGGTGATCCCTCTAAGGCAAAAGAAAAGCTTGGTTGGGTTCCTAAAATAACGCTTAAGGAAATGGTTCAAGAAATGATGGAATCAGACCTGGAGGCAGCCAAACGTGATGCTTTGGTAAAAGAGCATGGTTTTAAAGCGTTTGATTATCATGAATAATTTTGTTGGTGAGCGATATTTAACTAATTGTTTATCGCAACTTAATAAGCATTCAATTGTGGTCAGTGTTTTAAATATGGGGCCTTTTTGATCTTCTGTGTAAATATAAATTCGTAAATTCTCATCATAAAAAGGATGAGTTTTAGAAAAGGAAAAAAGTAGTTAATGATAAGTGTTGATAACTATATAAAGTGCCAATGATTAAATCCTCCTACTATTTTTTTCGCGACATCATTGATAAGCGATCAATAATCATTGAGCTGGTCAAAAGAGATGTGCAGCGACAGTATATGGGGTCGTATCTGGGTATTGTATGGCTGTTTTTACAGCCGTTAATGTTTATCTCAATTCTCTACGCGGTTTTTACATTTGGTTTTAGGTCAGGTGCTACAACTGATATGCCGTTTTCAATATACCTGGTTACAGGAATGGTGGCATGGATACATTTTGCTTCTAATTTTAATGCGAATACTAATGTTATCAGTAGTTACTCATTCCTTGTCAAAAAAGTTGATTTCAGATTAAGTATCCTGCCCATTGTTCAAATGCTCAGTTCCCTATTTGTGCATGTTTTTTTAGTGATAGCTACAATCGTTCTTGCATGGTATGAAGGTTATGCACCTACGCTTTACACTTTTCAAATTATATATTATTTATGTGCAATGTCTGCTCTGTTGTTAGGGCTAGGCTGGTTGACATCATCAACGAGTATATTTGTAAAAGATGTATCAAATGTTGTTTCTGTGTTTGTTCAGTTTGGTTTTTGGTTGACACCGATTTTCTGGAATATAAATATGATTCCAGAAAGGCATCGATGGATTGTTGAGTTAAATCCAATGTATTACATTATTACAGGGTACAGAGATTCAATTGTTAGACATGTACCATTTTGGGAAAGAGAATTAACGCTTTATTTTTGGGCGTTCGCATTAGTTTTTTTGTATGTTGGAATAACTGTATATCGAAAGCTTAGACCTCATTTTGCCGAGGTTATCTAATGACAGAAATCGCGGTAAAACTAGAAAATGTCTCAATGTTTTATAAGCTTTATGGTTCTTCAGATCACAGGCTAAAGGAGGCATTAAACCCATTTGGTAAGATTTACCATAAAGAATTTTATTCATCGAAGAATATAAGCCTGGAAATAAAAAAGGGTGAAGTTCTAGGTGTTGTAGGAAAAAATGGTTGTGGAAAATCAACATTATTAAAGCTTATTGCTGGAGTTCTTGTTCCTAGTAAAGGAAAAATAACGGTTAATGGAAAAATATCTGCAATATTGGAGCTTGGTTCAGGATTTAATCCTGAATTTACGGGAATTCAAAATATATTTTTTTACGGAACAATATTGGGGTTAAGTAGGGAAGAAATGGATGAAAAGTTGGATTCAATTTTGGAATTTGCTGATATTGGTGAATTTATATATCAGAAATTAAAGACATATTCTAGTGGGATGAAATCAAGACTTGGGTTTGCTGTTGCGATATCAGTGGATCCGGATATTCTAATAGTGGATGAGGTTCTGGCAGTAGGTGATGCGCTGTTTCAAAAAAAGTGTTATACCAAGATCAATGAACTTTTTAGTAATAAGAAAACAGTCATATTTGTTTCTCATAATGCTCAATCTGTAACTCAATTTTGTAATCGAGCTATTTTGATAGAAGACGGCATAGTTGTTGATGATGGAGATCCTAAGGATGTTTTGGCCTTATATGAAAGAAAAATGTTTTCTAATTTAGAAGTTACTAATAAGGATGGTATCAATAAGCAGGAAACAAGTGATAAGCAGGAAACAAGTGATAAGCAGGAAATAAGTGATAAGCAGGAAATAAGTGATAAGCAGGAAATAAGTGATAAGCGGAACAATGATAGTGACGGTGAATTGATAGGAGCTGTGGGCAGTGGAGCAACCCAGTCAAATAAGCATTTGGCAAAAATATATGATTATCATGTATTTGATTCTAATAATGCTAAAGTAAATTTTTTAGAAAGAGATAATGTTTATACTGTTGAGTTTAAAGTTAAGTATTTTCACGTGATTAGGCAAGTTGCACTTGGTGTGCAGATTAAAAATATTAAAGGCCTTCTTATAAGTGGTGCAAATACGTGGGATTATAAGCAGCAGTCAATCTCTTGTGTGCAGAATGGAGATGTGATTAAGGTTAAGTGGTGTTTTAGATGTTTGTTAGTCCCTGGCGTGTATACAGCGGCATTATCATCTTCATCAAACTCTATGAAGGAAATAATCAAGATAGCTGATGCGATAGTTTTTAAAGTTCGGCCAAGTAAAAAAGTTAACGGAGGCTTTGTTGGGCTGGATCAAGAGATAACTATTGAGAAAGAGAATTCAGGCGATTTTGTTGAATTAAAATTGTTGTGAGCCATATTGGTTAAGTGTTATGGGTGTCTTCAATGATTGTAAGAGATATACAGGTTCTTTTTATATAAATAAAAGGAAGTGTAATGTGAGAGTAGGTCAATGAATAGAACAGATCATGTAATAATATTTATGGCATGGGGTAAGAAATATGTAGATGAAGTAATGTCATGTATTGAAAACAGTATGCTTCCTGATTGTGATATTGTGTTAATTACTGACAAAGTCACTGATGTAGAAGAAGAGCGTCTTAATGTAGTAAGAGTTGATTTTAAATTAAGCGGGCTTGCTAGAAAGGCAGAGTTGTTAGATTATATCCCTAAAGGCTATAAATCATATCTTTTTCTAGATTCTGATACGATAGTTATTTCTGATATTAGTGCTGGTTTTGAAAAGGCTGAGCTACATGGAATAGCGATGTCTCCAGCGCCTCATTATAGTCTAGACTGGTTCTGGGGTTTTGATGAGGTGATGAAAAGTGAAGGAGTTAAAACATCAGGTCAATTGCAATATAACACTGGTGTAATATTTTTTTTGCTGAATACTGAAACAGTAGAGGTATTTAGAAAGTGGTTCCTGTTGGCAGAAAAGTATTCGCACATATGTGAGAATGATCAGCCGTATTTTAGTCTTGCCATGGAGGAATGTGATTTTAATCCATATACCCTCTCGATTGGCTACAATTATCGTGGTTTTGGTGATGCTATTAGTGGTGTAGTTAGAATTTGGCACTCACATGATAAAATGCCTGAGGATATTAATAATCTGGAGTGTGGTTGGCCCCCTAGACGTGTTGTTGAGGGCAAGATGCATCATACAAAGGTTAATAAGGGTAGATGGTATCTGGACCCTCCAGCATGGCTCAAGTAAATTGTTTTAGTATTTGAAGTAAGAGTAAATATTGTTTGATTTTTTGAAGAGGTGAGCAATTGATAGTTTGGTTAGCATCATATCCCAGGAGTGGAAATACTTTCTTTAGGGTAATATTGAAATCCATATTTGGGTTAAATACGTACTCTATTTACAATGATAAAGGTGATATAGGCGCTGATGCTAAAACATCTAAAATCGTTGGTCATGAATTTTTACCAAAGGATTTTGATATGGATCTAGCCAGGGTAGAAGATAAGCTTTATGTCATAAAAACACACGAGCAATTAGATGATCGTATATTTGATGATGACAAAGTTATTTATCTGATTCGTGATGGTCGTGATTGCGCTCTCTCATTTACCAAGCATCAAAATATATATTCAAACAAAAATAAAAAAAACATCGATACGATATATGGAAACACATTTATCGGTTCCTGGGCAGGGCATGTTACGTCATGGAATCCTATAAATAGAAAAAATACACTATTAGTTAAGTTTGAAGAGTTAATTAAAGCTCCACTTTCCTTTGTTGATGTTATAGCTGAGTATTTAGATATTGAGCCTTTGGGCAGTAATGTGCCAACGTTTGATGAGCTTAAAATGATAAACCCAAAGTTTTTTAGAACAGGGCAAACAAATCTATGGGAAGAGGAGCTTTCTTATGATGATCATATTGCTTTTTGGCTCGAAAGCTATTCTCAGATGAAGGAGTATGGCTATGACTATAAGGTTCCTGAAGTTATAGAGGATTGTAAAGAGTTGGATTTGCTGAGGTCGGTTACGAGTGAAATTTCATATTTTATGAGGTTGTTTCTTCATCAAGATAAAATTAGATTTTCTCTTGATGAAAAAAATAAGGAGCTTGACGATAGTAGGGACTTGATTAGGAAAAAGAATAAGGAGCTGGAAGAGAGTGTAAGGCAGATTGAGATAATGAATAGGGAGTTCAAAGAGAGTAATGATGAATCTGAAATCAGATTAAAATTGCTAGAGGATGCCGAAACGTCTTTAAGAATAATGAGAATGGCAATAGAGTCAATTCGTAATATTAAAACGATTTATCACCCCTTCAAAAAAATTAAAGCTTATAAAAATATAATTAATTGTTATAACGAAGTGGTCGGTAAAAATTGAAAATTGCACATATAGTTAACCCTGTTCTTGTCTCAGATAAGTCTGATCTTTATGTTGCTCAGCCAATCACATTTGAAACAATGCGAAAATCACGCGAAGCAGCCAAAACTCTGGGTATAGAAGTTGATCTTTTTTATACTTGTTATGAAGAAGATTTAAGTATTGCTCCAGAAAATTTTAAGTTTGCTGGTCTCCTTGATCGGTCGGTAATAGATGTTAATAATTTCTCATGTGTTAGAAAACTCCCCCTAATTAAAGATATTCTGGATAGGTTGTACAAGAGCTCTGATGCAGAGTATTTTATTTATACTAACGTCGATATATCTCTATATGAAAATTTCTATGAAGAAGTTAAGAGTAAAATTGATTTTGGCTATGATTCTTTTGTTATAAACAGACGTACATTGACAAGCGAATATACATCTATTGATGAAGTTGATCAAATGTACAAAGATAAAGGTGAAGAACATCCTGGGTATGACTGTTTTGTTTTTAGGCGAGATGCTTATAATAAGTACAATTTGGGTGCTACATGCATTGGTGCAAATTGGATTGGTCGTGCTCTAATAAGTAATTTAATAACTAAATCCACTAAATTTAAAATTTTCGATAAAGAGTATCTTACTTTTCATATAGGAGATGACAGATCCTGGAAGATCGAAAAATATAATGATTATGATGTTCATAATCAACATGAAGTTCGCAGTATTCTAAAGAATATAGAGGAATCTGGGGAGTTATATAAATCCGAATTGCTTGTTCGATTCAAAAAACAATTTGATGATGACAATAAAATTCGCTTAATTCACGAAAGCAATCCATTTTTTGATTTTATAAATATTAAAAACAAGTCTGTGAATCAATCGCCAGTGTTTATAATTGGATTTCCTCGATCAGGAACAACTCTTATACAGTCACTAATATCAACGCAGAATACTTATACATTTCCAGAAACGCACTATTTTAATATTGTGTTAAACACTATTAAGGTTGAAGAGGAATTAATTGTTGATGATTTTAAACAAGTCGTATCAATGATTGAGGAGAGGTATCCTCTTAGTGAAAATGCAAAAGATTATTTATGGTTGCGTATAAAAAACAAGAATTTATCTGTAAAATTACTATTTGAAATTCTAGTATTAGATGGTTTGATAAAACAAGGCATTGCTGAAGATGAGTTATCAACTGTTTACTGGTTGGAAAAAACACCATCACATGCTTTTAAACTTGATCTCATTTCACGTTACTATCCACAAGCTAAATTTATATACATACTTCGAGATCCTTTGCATGCGTTCTCGTCTTGGAGGCGTGTTTCGCAGGGCTGGGGACAGGAGTCGCAGGCAGTGGAGGAGTATGCTGATCTCTGGGGGAAGCTGCTTAATGCAGCAGAAACATTTAAAATAAATAGATTTGGAAAGTTAATGTTCATCAGGTTAGAGGATCTAGTGAGCAATACTACACTAGTTATGGGTGATATAATGTCATTCATAGGTAGGGATTTTGAGCCATCTGCACTAGAAAATCGAAACAAAGACACCAGTGCATATATATTGCCTACTGAAGCATGGAAAATTGAAGGTGCGGTCAAGGAAATAAGTAGTGATGCATCAATTCCAAAAGAAGATCTTTTGTCACTGTTTGAAAAGATAAAGTCTGAATTCCTTTTAAGGGATTATATGAAAAAATATGGGTATCAATTTAAATATTGGAATGATAAAAGTTTAGGAATGTGCGATCAGGCTGCGAGTGGGTATGATTCGATCGATGGTATACTTGAAAGAATTTATAAGCTTTCAAGTGCTCGGTTTGTAACAAATCCAATGAAAAAATTCAGGCTTTATAAAAAATTAATCAATGAATATGAAAAATATATTAGAAAGAATTGTTAGAGCGGTATTGATATGTTGCTTTTAGGTTACCCTAAATCTGGAAACACCTGGATAGCATATATGATCTCATATATTTTCAATACAGTATATGATGATTATGATGCACCAGGGATTCATCCCAAGAGAGAGTCGATACGTAAATATGTTAAGGGCGGTCTCTTACATGAATCATTCGAAGACAAATTAGGGCGCGTATTAAAGACGCATAAAAAAAATATTGAGTTATCAGATGAGAAGGTTGTTTATATTGTCCGTGATCCTAGAGATGTGATGGTGTCTTATTTTTTTTACAAAAAGAATGTCGGATTGAACGATGAAAATATGCAGTTAGATCAATTTATTGTTGAGAATCTGCCTGCATGGGTTGAACATGTAAGTGCGTGGAAGGGCCGTGCAGATGCGATCATCAGGTATGAAGATGCAACCGAAATGCAGTTTGATTGTTTTTTAAAATTATGTAATGACCTGGATGTCTCAGTTGATGAGAGTGTGATAAAGGCAGCAGATGATGTCTTCAGTTTTAAGAATATGTCAAATAGAGAAAAAGGTGACGAAGATAATGCGTCTTTTTATAGAAAAGGTGTGGTAGGTGATTGGAAAACATATTTCAGTGCATCTGATAATGAGTATATAGAAAGCCATGCCGGCGAATTGATGCGTGAGCTTGAATATTAATTTAAAGCAATAATCGAATGAGTGCGCATGTTGTTTTGCGCTATATTAACATTGAAAATATGGTATAAAAAATGATTGATATTGACGGTAGGGATGAAGATTTTTTTGTTCATGGTTATCAACAGCTGACTAAAGCATGTGATCTGCCGGGGGTGGACGCTAAAATCATAAAGACTGTTCTGAACGATTTTGTGAGAATTTATAAAGGCAGAACGGTAACTGACAATAGTGGTGGTGCAGGTGAGTACCCTTCTGCATGGCTGTTTTTAATGGCTGCGTTATTCAATCCAAAATTAATTGTTGAAAGTGGCGTATGGAAAGGACATACGAGCTGGCTATTTAGAAATGCCTGCCCCAATGCTGAAATTCATTCTTTTGATATTCGACTTGGACAGCTCAGGTGTAAGCTTGATGATGTTTCCTACTATGAGCAAGACTGGATGAGTAATGATATCGTAAGTAATCTTGACATTAATGAGAGTTCGCTGGCTTATTTCGATGATCATATCAATCAATGTCTGCGGGTTAAACAGGCGTATGATATGGGTTTTAAATACGTTATTTTTGATGATAATGAGCCTGTTATTGATGGTAGATACAATGTTGGTATGCCTGCATGTCCGACTTTGCAACTATTGTATAGTGACTATAAATACGGTGAAAAAATAACTTATGAACGTAAAGGTGAACAGCACGTGTATGAATACCTGGAAGACGATGTTTATGAAGCAGTCAAATATATAAAAAATTATTTTATATTACCAGAATCGCCTTGCAGTGTGACCTTCGTCGAGCTGGTAAATTAGCCATGTTTTACATGGTGATGCGAATAGATAACCTCTGATGAAAATTTATGTGATACGAACACTTTATCCTCATTGGAGTAAATATTCTGGATATAACAGACTTTTAGATTTCTACTCAAAGAAAATAAGCTTCCTTGAAAAAGCGATTACGATGGGTGAGAATGATTTCCCTAAAAGCGAATCGCTCAAGCAGTATGTTAAAGATCACATCAATGACTATGTGCCAAAATCATATGCTCTAAATGATTTTATGGCTGAAATTAAACTGTTCTTATACTGGTTGGTGAACAGAGTGGATGTCGTTCACTACCTTGATGGGGAGCACGGTGTCGGTTTCTTTCCGGCCATGGCAAATAGGGTTCCATTCAAAAAAAAGCCTCTTATTGTCGCTACATACCACCAGCCTGTTGAGATACTGTCTCGTCTGATAAATCAACGTATATTGGATAGTATCGATGAAATTGTTGTTCTTTGTGAGAGCCAGCGATCCTTTTTATCTGCCTTTGTGTCTAAAGAAAAAATTCATGTAATCTACCACGGGGTAGATAATGCTTACTATCATAGTATCGATAAATCTAATAATGTTGCGAAGCCACTAAAGTGTCTATCTGTTGGTTCCTGGCTTAGAGATTATGATTCGATATTAAGCACTGCTGAACATGTCAAAGGTGAGAATATCGAATTTCACATAATAAATCAGTCTCTTGATGATGATCTGGGAGATAATGTTTTTTTGCATAAAAACATCTCAGATGCAGATCTTCTCCAGTTATATCAGGAGTGTGACGTATTATTTTTACCCTTTAAGGATGCGACAGCAAATAATGTCGTATTAGAGGGCATGGCTTGTGGTTTGCCGATATTGAGTAATAATATTGAATCACTCAAAGAGTATACAGGTGAAGGGAATCCTCTTCTCCTGGATAACGATCCTGAGTTATTTGCCGAAAAATTAATTGAATTAAAAAATACACCAGAGCTGTTAAGCAGTCTTTCAGTTAAATCAATTGCTCGGGCGTCTGAGCTGTCTTGGAGCAATATTGCTACAGAATTTGAGACATTATTTACCGATAAACTATCAAGGAAAACAGGTTGAAAGTATCCTTATTGAATTCGCATGATAATGCTGGTGGTGCTGCAAAGGCTGCTTTTAGACTTTTTAAAGGTCTACAGCAACTGGGTCATGATGCTGATTTTATTGTGCGAGAAAGTGAATTAAATACATCTGATACGGTTGTACTTAGTAGAAGCAGTGAAGATGTATATATAGAACGATCTGTGCAGCAATACTGTGTGAATCAAAATAGAGCAGGTGTTAGTAATACATTTTTTTCGTTTAATTATGGGAATATAGGTAAGAAATTAGCTGAACGATGCAAAGAATCTGACATAATAAATCTACATTGGGTTGATCATTTTATTTCTAATCAAGATTTATTAATGTTGGTCAAATTGAAAAAGCCTATTATTTGGACATTACATGATCAAAAACCATTTACAGGAGGGTGTCATTATTCGGCAGGTTGTACTGAGTACAAAATGAATTGTACTCAGTGTCATATGCTGCTGAATAATTCATTTCACCTGCCGGAAAAAATATTGGAGGAGAAAATTAACATCCTTAAGGACGCCGATGTAACAATTGTTTCACCTAGTAAATGGCTTGCAAGAGAAGCAAGAAATAGTTCGTTATTTTCAAGTGCCAGAGTAGAAGTCATCCCTAACGCTGTTGATACAGAAGTTTTTAAACAGCTCAGTAAGAACAAGTCAAAACTTGAGTTAGGCATCAGTCCTGATTCAATTGTTCTGCAATTTGGCGCGCAAAATGGCAAGGCAGAAAGAAAAGGATTTTTATACTTACTAAAAGCCATCAAACTTGCATTGATTAATACGGATTTTCGAGAAAAATGTGAGCGTGGTGAAGTGATTATTTTATGTTTGGGGCAGCCAGATGATATGGTTGCTGAATTGCCGGTAAAAAATGTAGTGATGGGGTATGTTAGTAATGAAGAGGAAATGGCTGTGGCTTATTCAGCTACAGATGTATTCATTTTACCGTCACTTGAGGATAACCTGCCGAATACTATCCTAGAATCAATGGCATGTGGCACACATGTAATTGGTTTTGATACAGGCGGATTTACTGATATCGTAAATGAGTATAATGGTTCAGTTGTTGAGCGAGGTAACAGTGAGCAATTATCATCTGCCATTATAGAGGCTGTATTAAATGACGAGCAACGAATCAAAAAGAATAGTTTGTGTAGGTCAGTTATAGAAAGTGGTTACACACTGAATCATCAAGCATGTTTATATCAAGATTTGTTCAATGATTTGATTAATAACCGTGAAGAAATACGTGTTGATTGTAATAATATGGTTAATCATTATTACAACATTATAGGTTATGCTTTGATTCAGGACGAGATTGTAAAAAAATGTCATTTGATTAAAAGTGAGTTAGATGATGCTGTCAAAGTGAATGATGAAATGATGAGTAAATTACTTCTGCTTCAGAAAGAAATAGAAGACAGGGAGAACACGATTAGTGAAATTACATCATCTGTCAGATGGCGCTTTTTTGACGCGTGCCATGCTTTAATAAAAAAAAATTTCAAGAAGAGAGATAATGGTTAACAATGTTTCTCATTGCTTCTGTTTTTTTTATTTGAAACAATCAATATATGGTAGCTTTTTCTAGTATCCGTCTAAATTTAGCAAACTTATTTATAAATTGGATGACAGTTTTCCAGATGTTTTGTGATTATGATTTAATATTTATTAATAAATGAGATCATATAAAAACTATTATGAAAGTAGCAATAATTAATAAATGGGTATCAAATGGCGGAGCCGCCAGAGCTGCATTAAGACTTTATGATGCGCTAAGGATTAACGGCTGCGATGTCTCGTATGTGGTTAACGAAAATCACTCTAATCGTAACGATGTTATTGTGCTTGAAAAAAGAAAAAGTTGGCGCGAAGACACAAATGAAGTAATACAGTCTGAATATATCAATAAATTCAGAACTGAAATATCAAATACGTTATTTAGTGTTACATACAATGGCGCTGATATTGATGCTTGTAAATCTGTCCTTGAAGCTGATATTGTAAATATCCACTGGATTGAATATTTTTTATCAATCGATGCGTTGCAGTCTCTGGTTGAAATGAAAAAGCCGATTGTCTGGACGCTTCATGATGAGAGGGCTTTTACTGGTGGATGTCACTACTCCTCTGGTTGTGAAGAGTATGTTAATGATAGCTGTTTTGAATGTAAGCAGTTATCTAATGATGAGTTCAGGTTAGCTAATAAAAATTTACTTGCGAAAAAAACAATATTTGAAGGGGCAGATTTGACGATCGTCACACCAAGTAAGTGGTTGGCAAAAGAAGCAGGTAGGAGTGCTTTATTTAAAAATTGTCCAATTCACGTTATTCCAAATTCGATTGAAAGTGATGTCTTTTATCCAAGAGATAAGAAATTAGCGAAGACAGAACTAGGTTTTGATGAAGATACTGTGGTTTTGATGGTCGGTGCAGAAAATAATTCGGAGATGCGCAAAGGCTACCAGGATTTATTGTCTTCATTGAAAAAATGCCTTTCCAACAGCTATTTCAAAGATATGTGTGAATCCGGTAAGGTGCTACTGACACTTATTGGTTATGGGGGAGAAGAAATCTGTAACTTGCCTATTCCGTTCAAGCAATACGGCCATATATCGGATGATGCTCAACTGGCACTGATCTATAGTGCATCCGATATGTATATTCTTACATCGTTAGAAGATAACCTTCCCAATGCACTGCTAGAAGCTATGGCCTGTGGTACGCCAGTGATTGGTTATGACACTGGTGGAATACCAGACATAGTAAAGCATGGGGTGAACGGGATTGTTGTAGAGAGAGGTAATGTTGACTCACTCAGCGTTAGTATATTGCACCTGGTTGATAATAGAGAGTTGCGTGAAATATATAGCAAACGCGCTGCTAGACTGATTACTAAACATTATACTCAGGAAGTTCAGGCTAAGATGTATACTGACTTGTATGAAGAAATCCTCATGGCACATCGTGATATTGACACAAGCCAAAGCACTATTGATATTGATGCGATTTATATACCTGCGGCTGCTAAGTCTTTTAAGATGAGGTATGACGCTTTACTCGATGAAAATGAGAAAGTGCGGAAGGACATAGAAAGAAAAGATAGCATTATAAATAATATGCGTAAAGATATTGATGAGTTTGAGGATATGAAAAAATTGCATAGCAAATATCAGGTGCTATTTAATGAAATGAAAGAATTGAGTAATGTGAAAGCATTAAAAAATCCACGCAGCAAGTACCGTGCCTACAAAAATGTATTGAACTCATATCAAAGGCTTAAAGAGCTATAATAATCAAAATATCTGAATTTATTTATGTATACAAGGTGGCATAGTTGAGCAGTCCGGTAATTAGTTTGGTGGTTCCAACTTATAATACGGCTAAAACAGTAAGTAACCTTATAGAGACTATAAGAGTACAAACTAACCAATCTTATGAAATTATAGTTGTAGACGGATGCTCCGATGATGATACATTAAAAATATTTAATGCTAGTGACGTAAATATTAGCAAGATTATCTCCGAAAAAGATGAAGGTATTTATGATGCTATAAATAAAGTAATATCTCTTGCAATTGGCGATCTTATTAATGTCATTGGTGCAGATGACAAGTTTTCTAATAAGTATGTTTTTGACAATGTAATTTCATCCTATAGAAATCATAAAGCAGATATTTATGCTGGCAGAACGATTCATCTGAACGCTGATGAATCAACAGAGTATAGACTTGATAGTGCTTATAATTATGGCGCTCTACTGAATGGAATTCCATTTTGCCATAATGCTATGTTTGCAACAAAAGAGGCATATAAAAAAATAGGATTGTATGATTTAAAGTATAAGATCTGTGCTGATGCAAATTGGGTGCATAGAGCAATATTGTCTGATCTTACGTGCCATAGAATAGATGAGGATGTAATTGAGTTTTCGATGACGGGCACATCGTCAACTGATACTGAAACTCTTTTTGGTGAAACTTATGCTACGATACAGACTAATTTCCCTGTATTGTTAGTTGACGAGGCCAGGTACTTATTTGAAGCAACTCGCGGATGGGCTGATTGTGACCAGGTTTTACCGATACTCGAAAAATATCCTGAAGAAAAGTTGCTTCATGATGCCATAATGTGTAATTTTATTGTTTCAGATGGACAAGTCAATTTACGAAAAAATGAGATGCATGATTCACTGCTACGATTAAATAACAAGCGGCAAAGTATTCTGAGAAAATCCGCCAAAAAACTAAAATCTATTATTGGAATTTAAAATGCCACCTTTAATTTCCTTTGTGATTCCGGCCTACAATGCTGAAAATTATATACATAATTGCCTGAATTCAATATTTTCTCAACCTACAGAAAACTTTGAGGTCATCATAATAGATGATGGTTCTACCGATGCTACTGTTAGAAAGGTAGGCTCATTTACTAATAGGCATAACAATATACGACTGGTCAGTCAGAAAAATTCTGGACAAGGTGTTGCTAGGAATGTTGGTATTAGCCATGCTAATGGTAAATACATCTGGTTTGTAGATTCAGATGACAAAATTGAAGAAAATGTATTGCCTCGACTAGAAAGCCTGATAATTAAAAATAGTCCGGATGTTGTTCTGCTAAATTTTTTGTTTGATTATGGTGATACTAGAAGTGTTGCAAAAATTACACCGTCACATCTGCTTGGAAGGTGCATAGATCCAAATGATGATGAATCATATTTTGCAGCTGTTTCATGTTGGAATACACCGCCGTGGAGACTGCTGTCACGTCGCGAGCACATTGTTTCAAATAATATTGAGTTCTCAAAAGGTGTTTTCTACGAGGATCATGTTTTTGCTATTAAGTTGATGTTATGTAGTACAAAAGTGTTTATTGATAGCCCAGTTTCATATCACTATTATCAGCGTGCTGATTCAACAACAAAAAATAATGATAAGAAGTCCTTTGATTTTCTACAGGTCAGGAAAGAGTGTTTATCTTTGTTTGACGCATATAAAGTCTATGACAAGTTTCAGAATGTTGTTTGTTCTTATATTTTGCCATTGGATTTTTACTATGCGCATGTTGCACAAGAATATCAACATGATTTTTTAGAAAAATTGTCACTTGATTTGCTTGATAAAGATAAAGAATTTTATCTAAAAGTTAAAGGGAAAGCATCAGTATTTCACCTAAATGCGGTTGAACAGTGTAATACGAGAAAGTTAAATAGTGTTGTAAGTAAATGGCGAAAACTGCTGCAAATTTTAAGCCATGATGGATATCGTTTGCTTATACGCAAGATTTCTAATCAGGTGCACCAATCTAAAGATGCTTTTGTTAGGAAAACTCTTAGTCAGTTAAAGCGCGTACTTCGTTCTAGTGAGACAGGGAATATTGCTACATCTAGCCACCAATTATACTCGCTCCCCAAACTTGGTAGTAATTCATTTGTAGAGGGGCTGTATATTGATGTAAGGGTAAACCCCGAAAACCGCCATTATGTGACCATAGGGGATGATAGTAGTGTTGCCGGCTATTTTGTGTTTGAGCGTGGTTTAGGTGAAATTACTATTGGACATAGAACTTCAATTGGTTCTGGGACTAAAATAATTTGTGCCCAGGAGGACGGGATACAGATAGGTAGTAATGTGCTTATTTCATGGGATTGCACTATTATTGATACAAATGCTCATTCACTAGATTCGCAAATTCGATTGAATGATGCTTATGACTGGAAAACAGGGCTTGAATCTGGCGCGATGGGCCATAATAAGGATTGGCATGATGTGCATTCAAAAAAAATAATTATAGAAGATAGTGCCTGGATAGGCTTTGGAGCAACCATCTTGAAAGGTGTGAGGATAGGAAAGGGGGCAGTCATTGGTGCACAGTCAGTTGTGTGTTGTGATGTGCCTCCTCATACGATTTATGGCGGCAATCCTGCTAAATTCATTAAAAACACACCTTGTGGAGACAATTCAGATTCATAGTTTATAATTGCTATGATTCTGCAAGTTAAAAGGACACATGTGAAGATACTAATTATTGGTGTAAATGGCTTTATAGGTCACCATATTAAAGATTATTTGACTGGAACCCATGATGTCTACTCTGCTGATATTACAGGCGAAGCTAGTGCTACGCATGTTCTCTTAGATAAAAATGAGTCTGATTTTACTGGTTTATTCCATGGTCATGAATTTGATGTCTGTGTAAATTGTTCTGGCGCGGCAAATGTCTCTTTATCCATAGAGACCCCTCTTTATGATTACACTTTAAATGTGCTTAAAGTAATTCAATTGCTAGAAGCCATACGACTAAAATCACCGCTAACAAAATTCATTAATTTATCAAGTGCCGCGGTTTACGGTAACCCTGAGAGTCTCCCTATTAATGAACAAGCAAATGTTAACCCAGTTTCACCATATGGCTATCATAAGCAACAAGCGGAAATTATTTGTCAGGAGTTTTATCAACAATATAATATACCAACGGTTTCTCTAAGAATTTTTTCGGCCTATGGCCCATTGCTTTCTAAGCAGATTTTTTGGGATGTATATCAAAGATCTAAAGAAAGTACTGAATTGAGTTTATTTGGAACCGGACAAGAAACTAGAGACTTTATATATGTAAAAGATATTGTAGAGGCTATTGAGTGTGTTATTAATAGAGCAGAGTTTATAGGTGAAAAGATTAATGTTGCAAATGGAGCAGGTATTACTATTAATGAAGCAGTAAGAACATTTCTAGATCTATTGGATTGGAAGGGAGTGCTTAAGTTCACTGGTGAAGAGAGGGTGGGTGATCCTATTCACTGGCAGTCTGATATTAGTAAGATTCAAAGCCTTGGCTATAGGCAACAGTACAGCTTAAGTTCAGGGTTGAGTGAGGTGGTAAATTGGCTAAAAGAAAGAAGATAGGCATTCCATTTAATTATGATGAGACCTGGATAGGCGGGACATATTATATTCGTAATGTAATTATGGCATTGAGCATGCTGCCAGATGCGGATAAACCATGTGTAAGCATTTTGAGTCATAGCAAAAGTAGTTATAACTTCATATTAGATGAAACAAACTACCCATATTTAGATTGGTTGATGCCATGTTTTATTGATGGCTG
Organism: Gammaproteobacteria bacterium; assembly: GCA_026196545.1. GTDB lineage: Bacteria > Pseudomonadota > Gammaproteobacteria > SZUA-229 > SZUA-229 > LH-M37. The sequence goes on along the minus strand of JAPHSZ010000017.1, from coordinate 10,113 downwards.
TAATTTCCATATATCAAGATTTTGGCGCTACTTATATAAGTTGTTTCCTTATGTAAGCAAATTATATCCAAAATTTATTAAGCAAGAATTAAATTTTGACATGGTATTTCCTTCACCAATTTCAGATGATTATAAAAACACTGTTTGCTGGATTCCTGATTTCCAGGATAAAAGACTACCTGATTTTTTTAGCATAAGTGAGCTTGATGCGCGAACAGCGCAGCATCGCGAATATGCCTCTAAAGCAAAAAGTATTATCTTTAGCAGTAAAAGTGTATTAGCTGATTTCAATCATTTTTATCCTGAATATAACATAAGTAAAAATGTTGTAAGATTTGCTGTGTTTAATGATATAGATAATTTACCATCTTTTGCTGATATTAAAAAAAAATATTCTCTACCTTATGCATATTTTTATTGCCCAAACCAGTTCTGGGTGCATAAAAACCATGCTGTAGTTATTAAGGCTTTAAGTGAGCTTGTAGGTAAACATAAAAACATATGTTTAGTGTTTTCAGGTAAAGAACATGACCACCGTGCGCCAAAGTATCTAGAAGATTTGAAAAAACTTACTGAGGATCTTAAGTTATCTAATAACGTGATGTTTTTAGGTTTTCTTCCCAGAAATGATCAATTGGCCATTATGAAAAATGCGCGTCTAGTAATCCAGCCTTCGCTTTTTGAAGGTTGGTCTACTGTTATTGAAGACGCAAAATCAATGTCACAATATGTATTGGCTTCAGATATTGATACCCATCAAGAACAACTTCTTGAAAATGGAGAATTGTTTCCGGCAAATGATTACCAAGTATTATCCGGGTTAATGGAGAAGTATGTAAGTGTTGAGCCGCCCAGGCTGAAGCTGGATTATACGGTCAATCAACGTCAGTTTGCGAAAGACTTTATTAAGGTGATTGATAACATATGAGGGCACATATATCTTATTTATTAAAATTGGCTGCATAACTGAAAACAATATGAATCTGGAGTTGATATGATGTTTTCTGTGGTTTCAGTAGTTTTAAATGATGCTGATGGTATATTAAAAACAGCCAATAGTATAATTGCGCAATCAAATAAAAACTATGAGTGGATCATCATTGATGGTGGATCACATGATGAAACATTACAAGAAATAAAGCAGATACAAAAAATTAAACCGATTGTTTATTCTGAAATTGATAATGGAATTTACGATGCAATGAATAAGGGAATTGATGCTGCAAAAGGCGAGTATTTAATTTTTATGAATGCAGGCGATTCTTTTGCAAATCAGTACGTTCTTGAAATACTAGAGCACGAATTGGCGACTAAATTAGTTGATGTGGTTCTCGGTGGTACATATCAGCATATTAATAATTGTATGTTTTATAGGAGGCCAAAAAATATAAATTGGATAGTTCATGGCTTGCCAGCTTTTCATCAATCAACAGTATATAAGACTGCCTTATTACGCAGCCAAAATTATAGTCTGGATTTTATATTGTTGTCTGATTATGAATGGCTATCGTATCGCTGCTCTCAAGGTGTAACTGTAGGTTATTTAAATTATCCTATATCTAATTTTTTTGTGGGTGGTTTATCATATACGAATATTTGGTTGAAATTTAAGGAATCTTACAGAATAAAGTATACAGTTCTTCGAGAGTCAAAACTTTGGTCTATTATTAGCGCTATTCATGCCGTAAGTAAAACATTGATTGTGATGTACGTTTTGTACATGGTTTGTGGATTTTTTAAAGGGTCTAGCAATAGTCGTATAATGAAGTATGGCAGAGATACATTAACTATAGAATATTATAAGCATCCAAAGTCATCTGGATTATAATCTAATGATTTTATGTTTTTTTTGAACTATTTTTTATTATGAAAACTATTACATTAAATGATGGCGACTTTGAGATTGCCTGTAATGCATTGGCTGAAAAAATGCTTATGTCAGGTGATTTTTCTGCTTTAGTAGGTGTGCGCACAGGCGGTGTAATGGTGGCTAACATGGTTTATAATAATTTTAAAAAGAAATCCAAAAATGTGAAATATTTCAAAGTTGGTGCATCTAGATATGGGACGTCTACAAAAAATGCAAGTAGTATCAAGAAGGTTTTTAAGTTTTTGCCTGAGAGTATTTTAAATGCTCTAAGAGTTATAGAATATTATTTGGTAAGGCTTAGGATGAAATTATTCAAAAATGTGGATCGAACAATTTCATTTGATAAGGAATTAGTTGATTATCTAAAAAAAACTACAACAGGTAAAGTGTATGTAATAGATGATGCTATAGATTCTGGAGCGACAGTTAAAAGCATTCTTGATACATGTCGCTCAATAAATTCTTTTATTCAATATAAAGTGGCAGTTTTAGTTGTTACACAAAATAAACCGATAGTTTCTCCAGATATCTGCCTCTATGAAAATGTCTTGCTGCGATTTCCGTGGTCCGCTGATTTTAAATCATGAAAAAAACAGTAGTTGTGGATCTTGATGGTAGTCTTATAAAACTAAATTCTTTTCGATATTGGATATTTTTTTCGTTTGTTTTTTTATTGGTTTCACTTCGATGGATATCGTTAATAAAGTTAATTAAATCCGTCATATATCGATTTTTAGGTATTTCTAATAGAGTGATGATGAAGCGCGATATTTTAAGTGTTACAGAGAATATGTCGCGTTTTTATATTAAATGGTTCTGTCATTTTCTCTATTATTTTACTAATAATGATGTCCTTAATGAAATGCGTAAATATGAAAAAAAACATGTGCCTGTTATTTTGTGTACAGCGGCGCCATCATGTTATGCAGATGTTTTTGCCGAAAGATTTTCTTTTTCATACGTGTTTTCATCGGGTTCAGTTTTCGATTCTTTATGGAAGGAGAATATTGGTGAAGAAAAGTGGGAGTCAGTACGTGCCTATTATGGCAATGATATAGTTTTAGAGTGTGTAATTACAGATCACCATGATGACCTGCCGTTGTTGTTGAGAGCAAAAAAACGAGTTTTAGTTAAACCATCAAAAGATACGATTGATAAGGTTAAAGGTTATATTGATTTTGAAGTGCTTTGAGTTTTTTGATATTTTAACGATCTCTTGAATCAAGGCTAATGGTTAAGTATGGTATTTATTATGAAATAATATTTAAATGGCGAATTTTGTGCGATATGGTCATATTTGAAATATAATGTAAATAATTCGATATTTTTTATGAAATTAATTAAGGCCATGATAAAAAAAGGGATTCTCAAAGGACATGCCAATATCCTTAATTCTATTCTGCGACTAATTGATTTGTCAGTGGTGCTGATCTGTGGCATGCTGTCTTATTATTTTTCAGCTGCATATGAAACCTATACGAGTTTAGGTGTTCAAGGTCTGCCTGACCATTATTTTCAAGTTGTTCTTGTAGCAGTGCTTTTGACCAGTTTGATCTTCCCGCTGTTCGTTGTCTATCGTGTCTGGCGCGGTTCTTCTACGCTATCAGAGATCAAACACCTCACCATGGCATGGCTGATGGTAGGGCTGTTATTGGCTTTTGCGGCATTTTTCACCCAATCTGGTATTGACTATTCGCGTTCATGGATAGGTTTATGGTTTGTGTCGGCATGGTTTTTTCTGGTTGGTTCGCGAGTGTTGTTGCGAATTGCATTGCGCTGGCTGCGTTCCAACGGGTTTAATCATCGCCACATTGTTATTGTTGGTACCGGTGACCAGGCTGCAGTTGTTGCTGATCGACTTTGTCGTTCAACCTGGTTTGGTCTGGAAATTTCTGCGTTGTTTGGCTCGGGTAACCAGCAGTTACCCCCGTGGCTTAAAAATAAAAAAATCATTTCAGACGTTAAGGAATTGCGTGACTATGTGGATGAGGCTGATGTTGATCAGGTCTGGATATCACTGCCGCATAGTGAGGAAGAGACGATTCGCGATGTCATCAATGCGTTAGAGGGCTCATCTGTGCAGATCCGCTATGTGCCAGACATCTTTGAATACCAGCTAATGCATCATTCCCTGTCGGAAATTGCCGGTGTGCCGGTGGTGAATATTTCTTATTCAGCGATTGATGGCATGAATCAGCTTGTTAAGACTATTGAGGATTATGTGCTCGCCACGGTTTTGCTGCTATTGGCGAGTCCATTAATGCTAGTCATTGCGACTGGGGTCAGGTTGAGTTCACCAGGGCCGGTGTTGTACCGGCAAAAACGTGTGGGCTGGAACGGCAGGGAATTTACTATGCTGAAATTTCGTTCGATGCCGGTTGAGGCTGAAAATGATACCGGGCCAGTGTGGGCAAGCAAGGGTGATGATCGCGCAACCAAATTTGGTTCTTTTTTGCGTAAGACCAGCCTGGATGAACTGCCGCAGCTATTTAACGTGTTAAAGGGTGAGATGTCATTGATTGGGCCACGTCCAGAGCGTCCAATGTTTGTTGATAAATATAAAGATGAAGTCCCCCACTATATGAAAAAACACCTGGTCAAAGCGGGAGTTACCGGCTGGGCACAGGTGCATGGCTGGCGGGGGAATACCTGTTTGCATACCCGTATTGAGCACGATCTTTACTATATAGAGAACTGGTCATTATGGCTCGATATGAAAATTATCATTATGACGGTATTTAGAGGCCTGATTCATAAAAACGCCTATTGAGTCGTTTGCTTTTAAGTTTTTTGATGGTTTTTATGTGTTCTATGAGTCAAAAATGGAACCCGGTAAAGTTTTTTGATTAGAATGGGGCTGCTTTCACTACCGGGTATCGATTTTGTCAGTTGCTATTTATCGTTGGTTTTCAGAAATTTCATCAAGGCCGTTAGAGCTTCTTATTGGTTTATGCCTGTTCGCAACGGCCGCATCTGGCGGCGCGATAGCTTCAGTCGCCAGTACCTCACTGGCAATCCTGTTTATAACCAGCCTGTTTTATAGCCATAAATGGCCCGGGCTCTGGAATGCCCTGGCCCGAAATGAGAAATTATTGCTAGCAGGGCTGGGCCTGTATGCATTCTCCGGCTTGATCAGTTACTACAATGTGGCTGATCAGCAGGAATTTATAAAACATATGGGACGATACATTCGCTTCCTGTTGATCGTGCCGGTTTATTTGTTGTTAACAAGGGATAGAGGGCAATGGTTTAAATATCTTGTTGCCGGGGCGGTTGTCTGCGGGCCTTTGTATCTGACCTTTGCACTCATTAGCATTTCTGAAAATCCTGGAATGCCTGCGTCGGGACACTATCACTGGATTACCTTTGGTGATGCCGCTATGCTCAATATTGTATATTTGTCAGCCGTTTTGGTCACATCTAAATTACGAATGATGCTGAAGATTATTATGGTGATCTCCATTGTGTGCGCCCTGTATGCCTCTTTTTTATCTCAGGCCAGAGGTGCCTGGCTTGCCTTGCCATTTTGTGGGGCTTTGTTGGCTTATATGATGCTCAGGGATAATAAACTGAAGATGAAAATAGTTCTCCCTGTAGTGCTTTTAATTATTATAGCGACAGGTATTTCACCCGCTGGAGATATTATTGGTAGTCGTGTCACGCAGGCGAAGCATGAAATTGAGCTTTTTGCCAGTGGTGAAAAATTTGATTCTTCAGTCGGTGCACGGCTGGCGATGTGGGATATTGCTCTGGATGTATGGAGACAGCATCCAGTGATTGGTACGGGGCTGGGCGACTTTGACCAGGAAATAGAGCTAAGACAATCACAGGGTGTGTATAAGAACATTGAGTTGCATGCCAGTGTTCACAATATTTATTTTCAGGCACTGGCAACAACGGGTACGGTCGGCTTCCTGATGCTGTTTTTTGCGCTGGTAATCCAGCCATTGCGTATTTTTTATCAGGCATCTCGCGATGAATTTACTCCGGCCCAGTTGGGTGGTCTGGTGGTGATTGTTGCGTATGCGGTTTTTGGTTTAACCGAGTCATGGATGTTGAGGGCGCCGGTGGTTTCCATTTATCTGGTTTACTTGATTACTTTGTCTGTGAGCGTATCGGCAGGGCGGCGTTCTGGGGATAAAGTGCAGTGTTGAGGTTTCACTGCGTACATTGTGGACAGGCAGGCGATTATTTCACATTACTTTTATGATTAGGTATTGACCTGAAACGCCGACCCAAGTACACTTCCCGCCCGTTGTGACAGAGAGCAGTTTTGCTCGAAATCCTTCGCTGCGTCCCCTTCGTCTAGAGGCCTAGGACACCGGGTTTTCATCTCGGCAACAGGGGTTCGACTCCCCTAGGGGACGCCATATTACAACGGGGCTGGAACTTAAAAATTCCAGCCTTTTTTGTATCCGGAGTCGTGAGAGAGAAATTACGGTACATGTCAGTAGCTACATACATGCAGTACCCGTTAACGGGAGCGCCAGTTGGATTTTATCCACATCAGGTCTCCCGTTTTTTGTGCCTTTTGGAGTCTGAATGACCAGCATCGTTAAAGCCATTTTAGTCCTGGAAGACGGCAGTGTATTTGAAGGCCGTTCGATAGGTGTTTCCGGTGATACCACCGGTGAAGTAGTCTTTAATACGGCGATGACCGGTTATCAGGAAATTCTCACAGACCCTTCTTATTCACACCAGATTGTTACCTTAACTTACCCGCATATCGGCAACGTCGGCACCAACGATGGTGACGAAGAAGCTGCTGCTGTGCACGTCAGTGGCCTGGTAATACGCGACCTCGCGCCGGTGATGAGTAACTGGCGCGGTCAGCTCAGCCTCGAAGATTACCTGGCCAAACATAATGTCGTGGCGATTGCCGATATCGACACCCGCCGCCTGACCCGCATCCTGCGTGATAAGGGCGCGATGGCTGGCTGCATCATGGCCGGTAATGTTGATAAAGATGCCGCGCTGCAGAAGGCCAAAGACTTTGCCGGCCTGAAAGGGCTGGACCTGGCGCAGGTGGTGACCGTCGCGCAGGGTTATGAATGGAGCAAAGGCGAGTGGGATCTGGATACAAACTCAGCAGTAACGCCCGAAGACCTGCAATACCATGTGGTTGCCTACGATTTTGGGGTCAAGCGTAACATTTTAAGAATGCTGGCATCGCGCGGCTGCAAGGTAACCGTAGTGCCGGCAAAAACACCGGCGAAAGATGTGCTGGCGATGAATCCTGATGGGGTGTTCCTGTCCAACGGCCCCGGCGACCCGGAGCCCTGCGATTACGCGATCACCGCAATCAGGGAAATTCTGGAGACGGATTTGCCGGTGTTTGGCATCTGCCTGGGCCACCAGCTATTGGCGCTGGCCTGTGGTGCCCAGACCGAGAAAATGAAGTTTGGCCATCACGGTGCCAACCACCCGGTACAGGACCTGGGCTCCAGCCAGGTAATGATCACCAGCCAGAACCACGGCTTTGCCGTTGCTGAAGAGAGCCTGCCGGCGAATCTAAAGGCAACGCACCGTTCATTGTTTGATGGCTCCCTGCAGGGCATTCACCGCACCGACAAACCTGCGTTTGGTTTTCAGGGCCACCCTGAAGCCAGTCCCGGGCCACATGACATCGCGCCTGTGTTTGACCATTTTATAGAATTAATCGAGGAAGCCGGCCGTGCCTAAGCGTTCTGATATCAACAGTGTTCTGATTATCGGCGCCGGCCCCATCGTCATTGGCCAGGCCTGCGAGTTTGACTACTCCGGTGCGCAGGCCTGCAAGGCGCTGAAGGAAGAGGGTTACCGCGTTATTCTGGTGAACTCGAATCCGGCGACCATCATGACCGACCCGGAAATGGCGGATGCAACCTACATCGAGCCGATCACCTGGCAGACGGTGGCACGCATCATCGAAAATGAAAGGCCGGACGTGCTGCTGCCAACCATGGGTGGCCAGACCGCGCTGAACTGCGCACTCGATCTCGACCGTGAGGGTGTGCTGGAAAAATTCGGCGTTGAGATGATCGGTGCCGATAAAGAAGCCATCGACATGGCCGAGGATCGCGAGAAATTCAAAATTGCGATGGAAGAGATAGGCCTGGATATGCCACGTGCCGCGGTTGCGCACAGCATGGAAGAGGCCTACCAGGTGCAGGCGATGGTCGGCTTCCCGACGATTATCCGGCCCTCATTCACCATGGGTGGTTCCGGCGGTGGTATCGCTTATAACAAGGAAGAGTTCGAAGAAATCTGTCACCGTGGACTCGACCTGTCACCGGTCAACGAGCTGCTGATCGAAGAGTCGATCCTCGGCTGGAAAGAATACGAGATGGAAGTGGTGCGTGACCGCAAGGATAACTGCATCATTATCTGTTCGATTGAAAACCTCGACCCGATGGGCATCCATACCGGTGACTCGATCACCGTGGCGCCTGCGCAGACACTGACCGACAAGGAGTACCAGCGCATGCGCGATGCTTCTCTGGCGGTGTTGCGCAAGATCGGTGTCGAAACGGGTGGCTCCAACGTGCAGTGGTCGATCAACCCGGTCGATGGTCGAATGACGATTATCGAGATGAACCCGCGCGTGTCACGTTCATCGGCGCTGGCCTCGAAGGCCACCGGTTTCCCGATTGCGAAAATTGCCGCCAAGCTGGCGATTGGTTATACGCTGGATGAACTGCAGAATGATATCACCGGCGGTGCGACCCCGGCCTCATTTGAGCCGGCGATTGATTACGTCGTTACCAAGATTCCCCGGTTCACCTTTGAGAAATTCCCGCAGGCAGAGAATCGCCTGACCACGCAGATGAAATCGGTCGGCGAAGTCATGGCGATTGGCCGGACATTCCAGGAATCGTTGCAAAAAGCCCTGCGTGGCCTGGAAGTGGATATTGATGGCCTGAGCCCGATTCTGGACGCTTCACTGCCCGAAGAGGAAATTGAATCGCTCCTTAATCAGGAGCTGAGCCTGGCCGGTGCAGATCGCCTGCTTTATGTCGGTGACGCCTTCCGCCGTGGTTATAGTCTGGAAAAAATGTTTGACCTGACCAGGATCGACCCCTGGTTCCTGGTGCAGATTGAAGAGTTGATCAAAATAGAGCTGTCATTAAATGGCCGTGAGCTGAGTTCTCTTGATTATGACGAGTTACGCCAGTTAAAGCGCAAAGGATTTTCTGATAGCCGAATCGCTGAAGCACTTTCGGTAACGCAGGATGAAGTCCGGGCGCATCGCCATGGATTGAATCTTCGTCCGGTATTTAAGCGTGTTGATACCTGCTCGGCAGAATTCGCCACCTCGACCGCGTACATGTATTCGACCTACGAGGAAGAGTGCGAGGCCCAGCCAACGGATAAAGAAAAAATCGTTGTCCTTGGTGGCGGCCCCAACCGAATCGGTCAGGGTATTGAGTTCGATTACTGCTGTGTGCACGCGGTGATGTCGATGCGTGAAGATGGTTACGAGACCATCATGATCAACTGTAATCCTGAAACGGTTTCCACCGATTACGACACTTCAGATCGCCTGTATTTTGAATCGCTAACACTGGAAGACGTGTTAGAGGTGATGGACAAGGAAAAGCCCAGGGGCGTGATCGTGCAATACGGTGGTCAGACGCCACTGAAACTGGCGCGTGCCCTGGAAGCTGCCGGTGTGCCGATTATTGGTACCACACCGGACTGCATAGACCTGGCCGAAGACCGTGAGCGTTTCCAGCAGCTGGTTGAAGAGCTGGGCCTGAAGCAGCCGCCCAATCGCCTGGCGCGCTCTACCGATGAAGCGGCGGGACTGGCCGCTGAAATTGGTTATCCACTGGTGGTCAGGCCTTCCTATGTACTGGGCGGCCGCGCGATGGAAATCGTGTATAACGAGACTGATCTCAATCATTACATGCACACAGCGGTGAAGGCCTCCAATGATGCGCCGGTATTGCTGGATCGTTTCCTCGATGATGCCGTTGAGGTTGACGTTGATGCTATCTGTGATGGCAAGGATGTATTGATCGGCAGCATCATGGAACATATTGAACAGGCGGGGGTTCACTCCGGTGACTCGGCCTGTTCATTGCCGCCGTACTCGCTGTCAAAAGAAATCCAGGATCGCCTGCGCGAACAGACCCGCCAGCTGGCATTGAAGCTGGATGTGGTTGGCCTGATGAATATCCAGTTCGCAATTCAGGGTGAAGATATTTACCTGCTGGAAGTGAATCCCCGTGCTTCTCGTACCGTGCCTTTTGTGTCCAAGG
>JAPHSZ010000064.1 GCA_026196545.1 Gammaproteobacteria bacterium | reverse complement strand
TGTCGGCATACATGCGTTCGCGTACCTGCGAGGCTGCCGTCATGTATTCATCATAATTACCCGGGTAGATGCGCAGTTCACCGTAATCAAGATCGGCCATGTGTGTACAGACGCTGTTGAGAAAGTGGCGATCATGCGAAATGATGATCATGGTGCTGTTGCGTTCATTCAGCACGCCTTCCAGCCAGCGAATGGTATTGATATCGAGGTTATTGGTCGGCTCGTCGAGCAGCAGGATATCCGGATCGGAGAACAGCGCCTGCGCCAGCAGTACACGCAGTTTCCAGCCGGGGGCGACTGCGCTCATTGGGCCATTGTGCTGTTCCAGTGGAATATCCAGGCCCAGCAGCAACTCACCGGCACGGGACTCTGCGGTGTAACCGTCCATCTCGGCAAACTGCACTTCGAGGTCGGCGACCTTCATGCCTTCTTCCTCGGTCATTTCCGGCAGGCTATAAATGCGGTCGCGCTCTTTCTTCACTTCCCACAGCTCTTCGTGGCCCATGATCACGGTATCGATCACGGTGCAGTCTTCGTAAGCAAACTGGTCCTGGCGCAGCTTACCGACGCGCTCATCGGCATCAATGGCTACGTTACCCGCGGTAGGCTCCAGGTCGCCGCCGAGGATCTTCATGAAGGTGGACTTGCCGCAGCCGTTGGCGCCGATCAGGCCATAACGGTTGCCTTCGCCAAATTTAACGGAAATGTTTTCGAACAGCGGCTTGGCGCCGAACTGCATGGTGATGTTTGCTGTAGTAATCAAATGTCTGTACCGGAGGGGATTTTCAAAGCCGCGTATTATCTCATATTTCAAAGCACAACTGTAAACAGCCCTGTTATAGTTAGTTGGCAGTCTATAGAGAGACAAACAACCATTTAGTTCAAATACATGAATAGCATCAATGATTCTTTGACACAGGCCTTTGCCGACCTGACCCCCGACCATATCCTCGATGCCGTCGAGGCCACCGGCATTAATTGCGATGGCCGCTTTCTGGCGCTGAACAGCTACGAGAACCGGGTTTACCAGATCGGCGTTGAAGATGACCGCCCGATCGTCGCCAAGTTCTACCGCCCGCACCGCTGGAGCGATGCCGCCATCATCGAGGAGCACCAGTTCACGCTGGAGCTGGCAGACCAGGAAATCCCGGTGATTGCGCCCATCGTCAATAGTGCCGGCGAGACCCTGCTGAAACACGGCCATCACCGCTTTGCGCTCTACCCCTGTCGTGGCGGCCGTGCGCCCGAACTGGACAACCCCGACCAGCTGGAACAACTGGGGCGTTTCATCGGCCGTATTCATGCCCTGGGTGCGACAAAGAAGTTTGAGCACAGAACCACACTCAATATCGAAACCATGGCGATCCGACCGCGTGAGTTCCTGCTGGAGAATAATTTCATCCCCAACCACATTCTCGATGCTTACACTTCCGTTACAAGAGATTTAATTGAACAGATAGAACGCCGCTTTGATCAGGCTGGCAAGATCAATTACATTCGCCTGCACGGTGACTGCCATCCCAGCAATATCTTATGGACCGACGATGGCCCGCACATCGTCGATTTTGACGATGCCCGCACCGGCCCCGCGGTTCAGGATCTATGGATGTTTCTCTCCGGTGACCGCGCCTACATGACCGAACGCATTGCCGACCTGCTCGAAGGTTATACCCAGTTTTATGATTTCAATCCGGCCGAACTTCACCTGGTTGAGGCACTGCGGACACTGCGCATTATTCATTACTCTTCATGGATTGCATCACGCTGGCATGACCCGGCCTTTCCGAGGGCGTTTCCGTGGTTCAACAGCACGCGTTACTGGGAAGACCATGTGCTGGCTTTGCGGGAGCAGTCGGCACTGCTTAATGAGAAGCCGTTGGTTTGGGATTAAATATTTTTCACTCCGGCTCACTTGGAAAGTGATTAATATATTTACGAGTACAAAAAAAACATTGCCCATAATACCCGGCTTTATCTGTTCCCCATATTTATAAAATCACACTTATCATTTGATATGGTGAAATTATTTTTATATGATATTGAAAATAATTAATAATAAATATAAGGAGATGACAGATGAGACTCTTTCCAAAATCATACTTACCTATTGTATTAATATTGTTTGTTATTGGCGGCTGTTCTACAGCGCCTAACAATATAAACAATAACTATAGCTTCAATGAACATCCCAATGAAGGCCTGATATCTTATTCAACAAGATGGAAATTCAATTGCGAACGTAATTCGCCACTGATTAGTGAGCACTCATATTTTAGTTATAAAAATGAAAGCGCTGAACACCGTATAGTACTACATAACCCTTTTCTTAGCAGTGATTTTGATAACCCACCAGGAAATGTACATATCAATACAGCGACTGCCGGTAAATACTCCATTGACATGATTAAACTGACCAATGGCTCTACCAACTATAATCTGAAACTAAAAAAACCAATTAGCTTCAATGTAGAACGGGGCAAAATTAATTATCTAGGCGAGATGTCTGTTGAAGTTTCATCGTGTGGCGAGAGATTCATTGGGGATATATCTATACCTGATGCAAAACTGGGCATCAATATTGCCAATAAGTGGGACAGAGACAGAAAGATGCTGGAGAAAGATTATAAAAAAGTTCTCGATTCAGAAGTAAAAATTAGTTTAATGATGCAGTAGTCTGGATATGTGCACTGATATAAATTTGAAATCATTTATTATATTCTTTGCATTACTGGTTACAGGCTGCTCCCCATTTAGAATTGTCGAGTATAAAACATACGATGACACTGAACTTGGAAATCAGGAACCAGCAATTATATTTGTTTCAAAAATATACGGCATAAAATCTATTGATGGCAGGGAAATCTCATTGACGCCTCTTCTGGCTGGCGTATATGGTGGTAGGCATATCTACATGACGCCTGGCAAACATACAATTACACTCGACTGGGGTAATCGTAATATCACCAACAAATCGAGTGATGTTATAAATTTTGAAGTTAGTAGCGGAAGACATTACAAACTCACCAGCAGCATCAATGGGGAGTTTGGTATTTTCGAGCGCAAAAAGCCGATGGAGCTGCCAGACTCGACATGGGGTTACAGAATTTAGCTTGTTCTCGTTCCCACGCTCCTGTGTGGGAACGTAGGCATCCCAGAACCTGCCCAAACCCAATCACTTGCTGCTTCCAGCTCATAAGGAACAAACAAGTCATAGTTGACACGGCAATTCGGTAACCACATACAGTCGCTCACGGGGCATGGTTAAATAGTCATATAAAAATAATACGCTAACAAAACCACAACTATAAATACCAAAACATACTTCGCAACTTTCTTATTTTTTAACTCTTCCCGCTCAAACTCATCCAACATTCCTCTGCTTTTCACAATGCCTTCAATACAAGCACACAAATTATGTATTGATAAAAAAATTTTTAGGACCTTTTTTGTCCGTAATTAAACTCTACAAAAAAATCGAACCCAAGATCATGAGCATATTTGGATGACAAATAAAAACAAAACTCTTATCAATAGTATAAATGACAAATTTAACAATAAATTTGACACAGATTCATTCCCAAAAAAAATGACCCTATAAACTGTTAATAACAGTTATAATTTTATTAAATACCAAGCGATAATGAAGGAGTGCACACATGCCAAAACCTAGCGATGAAGAAATTGAAAGCGCCCTCCATATGGCCATTCAAATGCGTGAAAAAGAGATGGATCCTTTTTTTCTGGCAAAGACACTGCTCAGCCATAACTACCGGATTGGTTATCTTGAGAAGGTGCTAAAGGCCGCTGATCGCTACGTGAATATGGGCATGGCCGAAAAAGAACGAACCGATCTGATTTTAGCGATAGAAAAAGCCAAGGATTCAGAATTTCACACGGCCCAGCAGGAGCGGGAAAGTTTTGGGCTTGAGTAAATAAACCGGAAGGCTTAGCGCAGAACGATGGCCTTGCCCTCGCCGCGCAAATCAGAAGCGGCCTCGACCTGTCTGGTCTTTTTATTGGCAATCACCACGTGCATATTACCGTAGTTGCCGGATAGCTCTTCAAGCTCGTGCCCCATCGCGGTTAGTTTTTTAACCACCGCCTTATCTAAAACACCCGACTCATAGATAATTTTATCGGGCAGATACTGGTGATGGAAACGCCCCAGATTGACCATGCTCTCGGCATCACCGCCCTGATAAAAATCGAGCATGGACAGCAGCACCATGGTGATAATGCGGCTACCGCCCGGCGTGCCCAGTACCGCAACACGATCACCGGTTTCCAGAAAACTGGGACTCATGCTGGACAGCATGCGCTTGCCCGGCTCGATGGCATTGGCCTCGGCACCGACCAGGCCATAAACATTGGGCACGCCGGGCTTGGCGGAAAAATCATCCATTTCATCGTTGAGCAATACACCGGTGCCTTCTGCCACAAAGCCCGAGCCAAATGGATAGTTGATCGACAGGGTCGCTGCAACACGGTTGCCTTCGGCATCGATAATGGAAAAGTGGGTGGTGTCTGCGCCGTTACCGGCAGGCTCGCCGACCGACTTCAACATAGCACTGGGTGTGGCCTTTTGTTTGTTGATGCTCCTGACCAGCTCACTGGTGTACACCGATGACGTCAGCCTGTCGGTGGGTACATCGACAAAGTCCGGATCACCCAGGTACTCGGCACGGTCCCGATAAGCACGGCGCATGACCTCGACCAGGGTATGAACACGCTCTACCGGCTGCATTGTTTCGACCTTAAAGAATGACAGCATGTTGAGCATTTCCGCCAGCGCCGTCCCGCCCGATGAAGGCGGTGATGCCGTGACCAGGCGCATACCCTTGTATACGATCACTTCTGGCGCGCGTTCAACCACTTGGTACTCGGCAAGATCCTGCATGCTCCAGATGCCACCATGCTCTTTCACCGAGTCCACCATTTTCTTGGCCAGCTCACCGGTGTAAAACGCCTTTGCCCCGTGTTGTGCAATTAGCTCCAGCGTATCTGCCAGGTCGGACTGGGTAATGATCTCACCCACTTCCGGCACCTGATCATCGCGCAGAAAAATGTCCGTGGCATCATTCGCGCCCTGCATCGCACTCAGGCGATTGCCCGCCATTTTTCTGTAATGCTCACCGACGGCAAAACCCTCGCGCGCATAACGAATCGCCGCGGCCAGGGTGGTTGCTAAAGGCAGGCTGCCGTATTGTTTGGAGAGGCGCTCGAGTGCCGCCACGGTACCGGGAATACCCGCGGCCAGTGGCCCAGTGATTGATGCGCCGGGTATGACATTGCCATCCTTATCCAGGTACATATCGCGAGTCGCGGCCAGTGGCGCGCGTTCACGGCCATCCAGCATGACATCATCACGGTCTTTGGCGATATGCAGCAACCAGAAACCGCCACCGCCCAGGCCCGAACCATAAGGCTCGACCACGGCCAGCGCCGCCGATACGGCCACGGCCGCATCAAAAGCATTGCCGCCCTGTTTCAGGATCTCGATACCGGCCTCGGTGGCCAGCGGGTGGGCACTGGCTACCGCCGGCTGGAATCCGACCTTATCGGATTCAGCCGCCTGGCAAACCAGCGGAATAAAAACCAGAAATAAAACTTTAAGTGTGTGTCTGGCCATATTGAATATAGTGTCACTTACACATAAAAAACTAAGACCCTGTTAGCCTTTTATATTTCTCCATTAACTCTTCCTGAGTTTCAACGTGATTGGGGTCCTGCGGAATACAGTCAACGGGGCACACTTCGACACACTGTGAAGTCTCGTAATGACCGACGCACTCGGTGCACAGGTTGGGATCTATAACGTAAATTTCATCACCGGGTGAGATCGCCTCATTCGGGCACTCCGGTTCACACACGTCACAATTGATACATTCATCTGTAATATATAAAGCCATACTGTTAAAACCAAAAATTAATACTTGTTCAAATTTTATCGACGATAGCGCCAATTTTTTCCACAACTATCTCATGGACAAACTGCGAGACGTCACCACCATGCAATGCTACTTCCTTAACCAAT
>JAPHSZ010000131.1 GCA_026196545.1 Gammaproteobacteria bacterium | reverse complement strand
GTTATTAATTTCGAGATAGGCGTCCGGCTGGATCGGGTGCGCAATCGGCCCGGCATCTTCGGCGAACTGCGCGGTACGCAATACGTTGACATCATCGATGCGCTTCGGTGTTGCCGCGTTCATGTCTGCGGTGAAACGCTGGTCGCGGAAAACGGTGAGGCCTTCTTTCAGGGTCAACTGAAACCAGTCACGGCAGGTGACGCGATTGCCGCTCCAGTTGTGAAAATATTCGTGACCAATCACCGCTTCGATATTAATAAAATCAACATCGGTCGCCGTTTCCTTTTTCGCCAGCACGTATTTGGAATTGAAAACATTCAGCCCCTTGTTTTCCATCGCGCCCATATTGAAGTCATCGACAGCGACGATGTTATAAACGTCAAGGTCATACTCACGGCCATAGACCTGCTCATCCCACTGCATGGATTTGACCAGCGAACGCATCGCGTGATCACACTGGTCGATGTTGTGGTGCTGCACATAAATACGAAGCCCCACTTCCCTGCCCGACATCGTGGTGAACCTGTCTTCGATAAAGGCCAGGTTACCGGCGACCAGCGCAAACAGGTAACAGGGCTTCTTGAACGGGTCCTGCCATTTCGCCCAGTGGTGAGTACCTTCCTCACCTGAACCTGCCGGGTTGCCGTTCGATAACAGCACCGGGTATTTTTCCCTGTCAGCAAAAATCGTTGTGGTAAATTTCGCCATGACATCGGGACGGTCGAGGAAGTAGGTGATTTTTCTGAACCCTTCGGCTTCGCACTGCGTGCAGAAATTACCACTGGATTTATACAGGCCTTCGAGCGAAGTATTTTCCTGCGGCTTGATGGTAGTTTTGATTTCCAGCATAAAGCTATCAGGCACCGAATGGATAGTCAGGTCAGTATCGCTAACCTCGTATTCAGAAGCATCCAGCACCCTGCCATCAATTGAGATACCTTCAAGCACCAGCTCTTCACCCTGTAATACCAGTGGATGCTCACCTGCAATGGTTTCGTTTTTGCTCAGGCTTAGCGTTGATGTCACCTGTGTTTGTTCTTCTTCGAGATTGAAGATCAGGTCGACATCGGTGATCCAGTATGGCGGTTGGGTATAGTCTTTCAGGTAGATGGTTTGGGGTGTGGGGTTTTTCATAATAATTTTAAAATTGGAAATGTTTGAGAGAAACTAACGGATAAGACTACATAAAAAAAGCCTGCTTATGCAGGCTTTTTTAAAATTATTGGTCGGGACGACAGGATTTGAACCTGTGACCACTACACCCCCAGTGTAGTGCGCTACCAGACTGCGCTACGCCCCGTGAAGGTCGCATAGGATACCCGAAACGGGGCAAACTTATAAGATCAGAAATGAAAGATTTTTGTAAAAAAGGCTAATTAATTAGCTTTTGAATAGAACCAGTAATTCTTCGAGCTCGGTACGCATCTGGCGGACAATCTGCTGGCTCTGATTGTTGTCGTCAGCCACTTCTTCGCCGGTCAATTTCAGGCGTGCGCCACCAATGGTATAGCCCTGATCGTAGAGCAGGCTGCGGATCTGGCGAATAAGGATGACATCGTGTCGCTGGTAGTAACGGCGATTACCACGGCGTTTTACGGGTTTAAGCTGTGCAAATTCCTGTTCCCAGTAACGCAGGACATGCGATTTAACGCCGCACAGTTCACTGACTTCACCAATCGTGAAATAGCGCTTGCCCGGTATTGTTGGTAATTCGTTATTGTTGCTCGCTTCCAGCATACGCTTCCACTCGTTGCTTCAATTTTTGACCCGGTCGGAATGTAACCACTCGGCGGGCAGAAATAGGTATTTCCTCACCAGTTTTAGGGTTACGACCCGGCCTTTCGGTCTTGTCTCTCAATATAAAATTGCCGAATCCGGAAAGTTTGACGTGGTTTGCGTCGCCCAGTGCGGAACGGACTTCTTCGAAGAACAGTTCAACCAGTTCTTTGGCCTCACGTTTATTGAGACCCAGTTCTTCATATAGGCTTTCTGCCAAATCAGCTTTCGTTAATGCCATGCCTACTCCCGAAGTGTAGCAGCAAATTTTTGTTTTAGTGAAGAAACGACTTTTTCTACTTCTGTTTCTACGTCCTGTTCAGTAAGAGTGCGCGAAAAGTCCTGTAAAATCAAGCCTAAAGCGACACTTTTTCGTCCTGAATCGACACCCTTACCGGTATATATATCGAATATCTGGATTTTCTGCAGTAAATCCGAAGCTATTTCACCAATACAGTCCTGAATCGACTGCGCCGTAACATTTTCATCAACCACAATGGCCAGGTCTCGACGCACTTCAGGGAAGCGTGAGAGCGGGGAAAACGCCGGCAGAATGGCAGATTTCACCATTTCAAGCTCTAATTCGAACACATACACGGTTTGATCCAGGCCCAGCTGCTTCAGTGCTTCCGGATGCAGTGCGCCAATCCAGCCGGCTTTTTCTCCAGCGAGAATAATGCTGGCTGATTGCCCCGGATGCAGCGCTGGATGCGTTGCCGCTTCAAAAATACAATCTTTACCCGAGGAGGCCAGCAAGGCTTCGACATCGCCCTTGAGATCAAAGAAATCGACCTTCTGCGCTGCGGCTGACCATTGCTCTGGCTGCAAATCGCCACAGATAGCACCTGCAATTTTGCTGGTTTGCTCCGGCAGCAACTCTTTATTGGGCTTGAAACATAGCCCGGTCTCAAACAGGCGTACACGGTTATGCTGGCGATTCAGGTTATGCTGCACAGCCTGAATCAGGCCTGGCCATATCGAAGTGCGCATCACCGACATTTCAGAAGAAATGGGATTTGCCAGTTTTACTGATTCACCTTCAGGATCAAGCACCTGCTGTAGCTTAGGGTCAACAAAACTATAGGTAATCGCTTCAAAATAACCACGATTGACCAGCGCACTGCGCAATAGCGAAATTGAAACCTGGTACTCAGTTTGCGGCTTCATGCGGCCCGAATAATCAGGCTGGGTTCTGGGAATATTGTTGTAGCCGTAGATTCTGACCAGCTCTTCCAGCAGGTCAGCTTCAATCGCGATATCAAATCGGAAGCTCGGTGGTGTTACCTGCCAGCCATCATCAACGGCAACCGTGTTCATTTCAAGGCGCTGGAAGATGGCTTCGACTTCATCAGCCGACATGTCGATACCCAGCAGGCGCTGGATACGGGCCTGGCGCAAATGAATTGCCTGGCCTTCTTTGGGATAGGCTTCAGTAGTTTCTTCGATCACCGGTCCGGCCTGGCCGCCGCAGATTTCAAGTACCAGCGCGGTTGCACGCTCGATGGCTTTGACCTGTAACTGGGGATCAACACCACGCTCGAAACGATGCGATGAATCGGTGTGCAAACCATAACTTCTGGCCTTGCCAGCGATATTTTCCGGCCTGAAGAACGCACTTTCGAGGAAGATCGACGACGTTGTATCGCTCACACCCGAACCTTCACCACCCATGACACCGGCCAACGCCAGTGGTTTGGAGCGATCCGCAATAAGCAACGTTTCTTTGTCAAGTTCGATGCATTTACCATCAAGAAGTGTGATTTTCTCGTCTTCTTTAGCGAATCTAACATTGATCGCGCTATCTAACGTCGCCAGATCAAAGGCGTGCATCGGCTGGCCCAGCTCGAGCATGACGTAGTTAGTAATATCGACAATCGGCCCCAGACCACGAATCCCTGAACGACGCAGGCGCTCCAGCATCCACATTGGGGTTAGTGCCTGGCAGTTCACACCGGTAATGACACGACCAGCGTAATGGCTACAGACATCACCGGCCTGAATCTCAACCGGGAAGTTTTCATCACTTGTCGCGGCAACCGGTGCACAGGCCTCGGCGGTAACATCACACTGGTTCAGCGTACCCAGCTCGCGGGCAACACCGGCAATGCTCAGGCAGTCACCACGATTCGGGGTTAAATCAATTTCGATGCAGTTGTCGTCCAGCTGTAAATATTCACGAATATCAGTACCAACTGGTGCATCTTCGGGCAGCTCCATCAGGCCATCTGCCTGATCGGCCAGACCCAGTTCTTTTTCAGAACAGAGCATGCCTGATGACTCGACGCCGCGCAGTTTCGCCGGTTTGATCTTGAAGTCACCGGGCAGTACCGCACCAATTTTTGCCAAAGGAATAATCAGGCCTTCGC
>JAPHSZ010000152.1 GCA_026196545.1 Gammaproteobacteria bacterium | reverse complement strand
TTCCTGTCTGGTGCTGCTTTGTTGTTTATGGGTGGCCGTTTTTTTTAGCCATTTGTCGATAACGTTTTGAATGCTGCTTTCATTAACAGGTTTAATAAGAACGTCGTTTATTCCGCATTTTTCAAAATTATGAAATTCCTTCGATGCCATAGCATTGGCGGTTAGTGCAATAATAATAGTGTCATCATTGTTTTTGTTTTCGCGTATATGTGTGGAGCTTTCATAACCGTCCATATCAGGCATCTGTAAGTCCATGAAAATCAGGTCAAAAAATTGTTCATTTGAGCGATCAATGCCTCCCTGGCCAGTTGATTCAGTAATGACCCGGGCACCATTTTTTGTCAAAATAATATCGGCCAGTTTAAGGTTGATATCGTTATCGTCAACAACGAGGATGTTTAATTCTGACCAGTCGAAGTAGTGTGCAGCTATGGTGGGTTCTGGTTCTGCTGGCGATGCGTCGCTAACAAGATTTAATAGTGATTGATGAATAAGTTCCTGTTTTGATGAGCGGAAAACTGCATCGTTGAAACCATAGTTCTTAATATTGATGAGTTCTTTGTGCGAACGAGTACTTACAACTGCAAGTATGGGTATGTTTGTATTATTTAAAGGAATCAGGGATTTAATTTTTTCCTTGCTCATGCTGATCCTGCATATGCTAACAATGATCAGGTCGAAGTTTGAGAGGTCGTCGGGTATTTTATTATAACTGGTGACGTTGCAGGCCCAGAAATTAAGCAGACTCTGGATGCCTTTTTCACAGGAGCATTGCGGGTCAATAAAGCATATTTTTTTGCCAGCCAGTTCTGTGCCTGGTTTTATCTGCTTAGCTGTTTTAGTGGGCAGCGTTAGTGTAAAAGTCGTCCCGCTGTTTTTCTGGCTTTCAAAGCTAATATCACCCTGCAATAGTTGGGCGAGTTTTTTTGATATTACAAGGCCAAGCCCTGTGCCGCCAAATTTTCTTTCTATCGATTTATCTGCCTGTGTAAATGCATTGAACAGTCGTTCCTGTTGTGACTGATCCATGCCGATGCCTGTGTCTTTTATTGAAAACTTAATTATTGTTGATAGATCGTCTTCCTGGTATGAGCTTATATGTAACGAGATGAACCCTTTTTCAGTGAACTTGATGGCATTGCCAATGAGATTGATAAGGATCTGCCTGATGCGGACAGGGTCGCTGTTAATAATATGTGATGCGTTAATGTCAAAGTAATAAAACAGCTCAAGGTTTTTTTCGTAGGCAATGGGTGTTAATAAATCAATCACTTCTTCGATAATATCAATGACATTGAATTCAGAAGAATTTATTTCCAGTTTTCCTGATTCTATTTTTGATAGATCGAGTACACCGTCGATAATATTCAGCAGGTTGTGTGCTGATTTTTTTATAATATCAGAATAATCGCGTTGCTGGGATTCCAGACTGGTTTTTTCCAGTAATTCAGAGAAGCCAAGGATTCCGCCAAGCGGGGTTCTAAGTTCATGACTCATATTGGCAAGGAATTCGGTTTTGGCCTGGCTGGTTTGTAACGCTTTAGACCGCGCGATATCTAGCTCGGCATTTCTTATTTCAAGCTCTTCCATGGTTTCGTGAAGCTCTTTAGTTGCTTCATTGATTTTTGCTTCGAGATGTTTACGAGAGTATTGTAACTCTTCAGTCATAATATTAACGCATGATTCTAATGTACCAAGGTCACCGGGTGCCTGTTCGTCGATGCGAATTTTATAGTCGCCTGATGATATTCGTTTTACTGTATTGGTGAGTGTCTGTACGGGCTTTGATATTTGTTTGCTTAAACGCAATGCCAGAAGCATACTCATAAGTAATATAAATAACGTAATCAGGCTGCCTTTAATAACTGTCTGCAGTTTTTTTGCATTAATATTTGTAGAGGTGAGAGTGAGTTCTATATAGCCAATAGTTTCTTCATTATTATTGCTGTTATTATTGTCGTCTTCTAATAGGCCAACATTTAGTATTTGTGTTTTAATGGGTTGTTTGAAAACCTTTAATTCTTCAAAAGCCAGTTTGTGCCAGATTGTATTTTGTATTTTTGTCTTTTCATTGTCACTAAGTGATGTGATTGTTTTATGATTTGTGTCGGTTATTTTTATGCTGATTATGTCCTCATCAGACAAAATATTTTTAAGAATGGTGTCCAGGCTGGCTATGTTTCCGGAGAAAACTGCGTACTCTGATACTGGTGCCAGTTGGCGGGCAATCAGGTTGCCATGCCGGGTCTGCGAGGCGGTAAGAAAGTCCAGTTGTGATATTGTGAAGTAACTGGTCAAGCCAATTGCTACGACAATAACCGGCAGCAATGCTAGTGCAATTATCTGTTGTCTAATATCCCAGTTATTCATGGTTATCTGATTTTAGTTTGTTTGTTAGTGACTCCCTGTCTGGTATGGTAATGCCTAATGATTTGGCCACGCTCCTGTTTGTTACAACGTCAAAATAGACAGGGAATTGGCTGTCACTGCCTATGCTGTTGTCTGTGTAAAACTTTTGTATAATCTCTGTTATTTGTCTTGCCATTTGTTCTGTTGTGCTATGTATAGCTGCTAATGCGCCTGCACGAACAAAACTTTCAGAGAAGCCAATAACGGGAATTCTGTGTCTGTAGGTAGTGAGTAGAATGCTCTTGATGTTTTTTGCGTTGTAAACCGTGTTGTCTGGCAGGGCCAGTAAAACATCGCTTTGTGGTAAAGATGTATTGAGCGCATCAATGATGTTGACATAATCATTAAGCTTAATATTTTTAACTGTGAGTTTGTGTTTTTCTGCACATGAGTTCATTTCTTTTGTTAAAAGGTTATTAGGACTGGACATGATTACGCTGACATTTTTCCATTTGCTATTTAATAAGCGTATTAATTTGAACTGTTGGCAAATTGGCTGAGTCATCGAAAGATGCGGCTTGCTTCTGTGAACAGGGTCTGTATCTGGATTGGTGTCCGCAAAAACGATTAGTCGTGGATTGGATGGTTCCTTGTTATCAATGAGTATGCTGGCTTCATGTCCAATGCTGATGATTAGCTTTTCGCTTGTGCTGATATCTATTGCCTGCTCTGTATTATAAATATCTGCGCTTATGTCTAATGCTTTAAGGTTTTTCTGGATTTTTTCAACCAGTGATTTTTGGTAATTGCTATCAGCTGAGCTAACGATGATAGTATGCTGGGTTGCAAAAACCTGTGCAGGTGAAATAAAAATGCAGGCGAGCAGAAGCAATGGGCCAAGAGGAACGGCCAGTTTTTCAGGAAAACCAATTGATTGGTTGTTATCCATTTTTTAACTGCATCCTTTTTTTCGTATTTTTTAAATTACCTATTGAAATAAAACGGCATATTCTATGTAACCGGTAAAATTGTGTATAACCACAGGACCATCATCGGGAGCCTGGTTGTAGCTGCTGTATTCACCAAGCAGGTTTTTTAACACCAGAGATATTTCTGAAGTGCTGCCGCTCTGTCTGCTTGATTTAGAGATACGTAGATCCAGGGTTCTGTAGTTGCTGTCTTCGTTTAATTCGTTTCTCGGGACATCCATCCAGTACATTTCATCAATGTAGTGAAATTCGAGGCTGCCGCTGTAGTGTTCATCGAATTGTTTTATGACCATTAAAGAGCCTGTCCATTCTGGTGCGGATTGTTCAAATTCTACAGAACGTAATGTCCGTGGAGTGTCATTACTTTTTATTTTTAGACTGGTTATGTTTCCGTAAAAGCGTAAAGATGGATTGGGTTGTATATCCATTTCAAGTTCAATACCTGTAATGTCTGTGCTACTAAGGTTGTTTTGTATGTGTGCGCTGTTATCATAATTGTCAATTTCATCCGGTAAGTCATTGATACGCTCCAGCTGGATTAGATCGTCTATCCGGTCATAAAAAAGACGGGCATTGAATAATAATTTATCTTCTAAAAAGCGGCCAAAATATCCAATTTCCCGGCTGATGATGGTTTCATGCTCAAGGTCATCATTAGGCATTAGTACCCGTTCCAGCAGGGTAAAATCTATTGGCGAACCGCCACTGGTCAGGTCATGGCTGTAAACAGTGCTGCCAAATTCTTCGGCAATGAATGGGCTGCGTATGGCCTGTGAAACACCGATTCTTATACTGTGGTTATTGTTGAACTTATGGATCAGGGCAAGTCTGGGTGAAACCTCTGTATCCAGTGTTCTGTTCTCTTCAACAAGTGCGCCGAAGTTGAGCAGATTATTTTGATTGATCTGCCATTCTGCATTGGCAAACAGGCGGTAGATTTCTCTTCTGATGGTGCCCTGATCGTAAAGCCAGTATGGTGACTTTGCTATGTCCTGCTGGGCACTAACGCCCCATATCAACCTGAGATTGTCGGTGGTTTGGTTAAAGTGGGTAAACTCTAAATTGTGTCTCTCAGATTTGAATCCAAAATCAAGGTCGAGACTGAAATCATCAATGGGCGCGCCTACCTCGATCAAATTTGATCTGGATTGATCGGTTTTGTTCTGAAGATTGTAATAATACTGAATAATAAAAGAGTTATTGTCATCTACGGTGTTTTCCAGTTTTATAAATTGGTGAGCGTTAATAGTATCGCTCTCACGTTGTGGTTTTATGCCATCACTGGCATAATTTTTCTTGATTTCAAGGTCTGTTTTGCCATAGCCACCCTGATAGGTAAGTCGACTATTGTTATTGATCTGGTAATCGATGCGGTAATCTATGGCGCCGGTACCAATGTCGTCATGGTTTTCAACGATTTCATTGGAGTATTGACGGGTAACAACATTACCATCTGAAGCGTAGGTGTTGAGGTTTTTTTTGGCATCCAGGCCGTCATCGTTTTGTGTTGTTGCGGTGATCCTGTAATCTAGATCTCCATTGCTGCCGCCGTATCGATAAGTAAGATCGGCAATATCGTGGTTACCCGCTCTAGCCTTAACGTAGTGCCCCTGATCTTCAGAGGCATGCCGTGTAATGATGTTGATTACAGCCAGAAATGAATTAGAGCCAAAGGTTGAAGCGTTTGGGCCGCGTGAGACTTCGATGCGTTCAATGTCTTCGATGTTGATTGGGATCATGTTCCAGTTGACGCCACCAATTATTGGCTCATAGATAGAACGGCCATCGATTAAAACCTGCATCTGCTTTGAATACTGGTCGGTATGTCCGTGGTAAGTGACGACCTGCTTGGCCTCTTCGCCCCATTCGTTGGCGTTGCTGCCTATAACAACGCCGGGCACCAGCCTGAGGATTTCCGGGATGGTTCTGGCACCACTGGCTTCAATAATTTGCCTGTCAATACTGGTAATGGCGATGGGTGCTTCAGACACGGCCTGTTCCAGGCGGCTGGCCGAAAGCACCACGGGCATTTCAAAGAACAGGTCATCTTCATTGGCCTGTAGCGGCATGGAGAGGGTAAAAGCGATTATGGATGTGATTGAAATGGTGGATAATTTTGTATGACTGGAATGTAGCTTGTAGAGATTCATCATGATTTGATTATATTCCTTAGTGGCAACAGATGGCTTGTAATATATACTCTCGATCTTGTGTAGTAAATGGTGAAACTTAATGTATAAATCTCTGGCTGAATATATTGGTCACACCCCACTGGTGCGTCTGCAGCGACTGGCGGGTGAAACAACGAATACTTTGCTGGTCAAGCTGGAAGGTAATAATCCGGCGGGTTCAGTGAAAGATCGCCCTGCGCTGAACATGATTATTCAGGCAGAGAAGCGGGGTGACATCAAACCCGGTGATACCCTGATCGAAGCCACCAGCGGCAATACCGGCATTGCGCTAGCGATGGCCGCGGCGATTATGGATTACCGCATGGTGCTAGTCATGCCCGATAATATGAGTGAGGAGCGTCGTGCGGCGATGAAAGCTTATGGGGCTGAACTGATTTTGGTGACACAGGAAGAGAGCATGGAAGGTGCACGTGATCTGGCACTGCAAATGCAGCAGGAAGGCAAGGGGATCGTGCTGGATCAGTTTAATAATGTGGACAACCCGAATGCGCATTACATAAGTACCGGGCCGGAGATATGGCAACAAACTGAAGGCAAGATTACACATTTTGTCAGTGCTATGGGTACCACCGGTACCATCATGGGTGTATCGCACTTTCTCAAGGAAAAGAACCCGGATATTCAGATTGTTGGGGTGCAGCCGGAAGAGGGTGCGAGTATCCCCGGTATCCGCCGTTGGCCGGAAGAGTATTTGCCTGGTATTTTTGAAGCCAGTCGGGTTGATCGCCTGCTGGATATTAATCAGCAGGATGCCGAGCAAACTACGCGTGATCTGGCGGCCAGAGAGGGTATCTTTTGTGGTATTTCCTCCGGTGGTGCAGTCGCCGCTGCGCTGCAATTGAGCCAGGAAGTTGAGAACGCGGTTATCGTTTCGATTATCTGTGACCGTGGTGACCGTTATCTATCGACAGGTGTTTTTCCTGCCTAATAATATTTTGAGTAATTGTTATGTCTGATAAACGTCGCAGGCGACGCAAAAAACGCCTGCCGGAAGAGCCTGTCCAGGCCGAAATTGAATCTTTATCTGCGGAAGGTCGCGGCATTACGCATGTTGATGATCGCACTGTTTTTGTCGATCAGGCTTTGGCGTGTGAAACCGTACTGTTCAAATATACCCGGTTGAGTAAAAATATTGCAGAGGGACGGGCGATTGAAATACTGAATGCTTCGCCTGACCGTGTTGAGCCAAAATGCAGTGCCTTTGAAATGTGCGGTGGC
>JAPHSZ010000015.1 GCA_026196545.1 Gammaproteobacteria bacterium | reverse complement strand
GATGCGGGCAACCGCTTTGGTTCGCGTCTGGATGCGGGTAAGTCGGTGGTGATTCCTTTCCTGCGGCACTGGTCGATTGAGCAGCCGGATAAACTGATTATTAGCCACGGAGATGCTGATCATATCGGCGGTGCACAGGCCATAGTAGCCGCGTATCCCGGTGTTGAGGTGGTTGGGCAGGATATTGAGCCAATACTGAGCCATAGTAAAAAGGCCTGTTTGAGGGGAGAACGCTGGCTCTGGGATGGTGTGGAATTTGAATTTCTGCATCCAGAAGATCGAGCCTATTCACGCCGTAATAACCATGCCTGTGTCCTGAAAGTCTCATCAGCTGGCGGTCGGCTGCTGATTAGCTCCGATATTGAAGATGAAGTTGAGCATGGCCTGGTCAGGACCTATGGCCAAAAGCTGCAGGCCCAGGTGCTGGTGGTGCCGCACCATGGTAGCAAGACCTCGTCCAGTCAGGCATTTATTGACAGGGTGGCGCCACAGATTGCCCTTATACCGGCAGGATACAGGAACCGCTATCATCACCCAAAAGCCGAAGTTGTGGCGCGTTATCGAAATATCGGGGCTTCGATACACCTCAGTGGCCATGTGGGTGCGGTGAAGCTGTCGTTTGATGCAGATGATGGAGTGTTGGTCACCGATGAATATCGCAAAAGTCATTCAAAATACTGGAATCATCAGATTACAGACTATGTGTACGAACACACTAAATAAAGTAAGATACGCCCGAAATAAATGACTTGTACTAAGGTTATACAGCAGGTCAGTAACATTAGTGATATCTGGAAGGTGAATTGTGTTTGAGATGGTTAAATCTGGTGGTTGGTTGATGGTGCCGATCATTCTCTGTTCGATGGTTTCTGTGGCAATTATTGTTGAGCGTTTCTGGAGTCTACGTATCGATAAGGTGCTGCCCAAGCATCTTGTTGCTACTGTCTGGAACGCAGTAAAAAATGATACTTTTCAGACTTCTGATATCGAGACGCTGAGCAGGAAATCGGCATTGGGGAGAATTCTGAGTGCGGGGCTGATCAACCGAAACCAGCCGCGTGAACGCATCAAGGAAAGTATTGAAGAGCGGGGACGTGAAGTCGTGCATGAGCTTGAGCGTTTTCTGGATATCCTCGGTACTATCTCATCAATTTCACCACTGCTGGGTCTGTTGGGAACCGTTGTCGGCATGATCAGCGTGTTTACCTCTATCACCATGCATGGTGTTGGTGACCCGGGTGCGCTGGCCGGCGGTATTTCACAGGCTATGGTGACAACGGCGGCAGGCCTGTCAGTGGCAATTGTGAGCCTGGTTTTCTATCGTTATTTCAGGCGCCGCGTTGATACCATCGTGGTAGAAATGGAACGTGAGGCCATAAAAATGGTCGATGTGTTGCACAATAACCGCTAGTGTCTGATTGAATTATTATGGATTTACGTCCCGGACATAAAAAAGATGAAGGTGTCGATGTTAATCTGACACCATTGATCGATGTAGTCTTTTTACTGCTGATCTTTTTTATGGTGTCGAGCACCTTTGATCGCCATGCAAAACTGAAAGTTCAGCTGCCGCAGGCGAATGCGCAGGCGCAGCAAAACGTGGATGACCCACTGGTTCTGTCGATTGATTCAAAAGGCAAATATTATATTGATGATCGGCAGGTGGTGAATGAGCAGCTCGACACCTTGAAGGCGGCGCTGAAAAAAACAGTCGGTGAGCGCAGTAATGTGACTGTATTGCTGAGGGCCGATGGTCGTGCCGCACACCAGTCAGTGGTACGTGCCATGGATGCTGCCGCACAGCTCGGCCTGACCAAGCTTTCTATCGCTACGGTTGAAAATTAGTAGACCATCTTTTCTGAA
Source organism: Gammaproteobacteria bacterium (assembly GCA_026196545.1). Taxonomy (GTDB): domain Bacteria; phylum Pseudomonadota; class Gammaproteobacteria; order SZUA-229; family SZUA-229; genus LH-M37. Next base: position 12,129 of record JAPHSZ010000015.1, on the reverse strand, counting down.
TGACTTCTCAAGTTAAAGATAAATCTGACTCTTATCAGTATTATCGTCGTTTGCTTTCGCATTCGATGGCTTACTGGAAAATATTCGCCGTTGCTGTTGTCGGCATGATGCTGGTAGCAGGTACAGACACGGCGATGGCCGCTTATATGAAGCCATTGATGGATGGTGCCTTTGTTGAACGTGACCCTGATATTATTAGAACCATGCCGCTGATCCTGGTTGCTATATTTGTGGTGCGCGTATTTGCCATGTTTATCTCCATGTATGGTATGAGCTGGGTAGGGCGTCAGGTAGTTATGGAACTGCGCGATACCATGTTTAAACGGTTACTGCATCTGCCCAAGGATTACTATGACAGGGCAACCACCGGTGAGATCATGTCGAAATTTACTTTCGATGTTGAGCAGGTGGCGAATGCGACAACTAAAGTTATTACTACATTAATACGGGACTCTTTTACCATTATCGGGCTGCTGGCATGGATGATTTATATCAGCCCATTACTGGCCTCGATGTTTTTATTTGCCGGACCGCTATTGATACTGCTGGTTGCTTTTGTATCTAAAAAATTCCGTAAGGTCAGTCGCCGTATCCAGGGCAGTATGGGCGATGTCTCCAAGGTGCTCGAAGAATCGATCAAGGGCCAGGTCGTGGTCAAGATGTTCGGTGGCCAGGCGTACGAACAAAAACAGTTTCATACTATTAATGATAATAATCGGCGTCAGCATATGCGCATGATCGCAACACAATCATTGAGTGCGCCGGTGATGCGACTGATTGTTGGCATTGGACTGGCTATTGTTATTTATGTTGCCACCAGTGTTGGTTCCGGTGACGTCGTTTCAGTAGGTACTTTCACTTCCTATATGGTGGCAATGGCGCTGATATTTGCCCCTATAAAACGCCTGAGTGACGTCAATGCCGATTTACAGCGTGGACTTGCAGCGGCTGAAAGCGTCTTCAATTTAATTGATATGCATGAAGAGAAAAATGCAGGCAGCTATCAGGTTGAGACAGTCGAGGGTGATGTGACTTTTTCCAATGTGTCATTTCGCTATGCCAGTAGTGAAGAAAATGCACTCAAGAATATCAATATAAATATTAAGGCAGGGGAGACAGTCGCTTTTGTCGGGCGTTCCGGTAGCGGTAAATCGACGCTGCTCAATTTGTTGCCCCGTTTTTATGATGTGACTTCCGGTTCAATCAAACTTGATGGCCACGAATTAAACGAATACCAGCTGGATAACCTGCGCTCGCACATTGCCTATGTTGGTCAGGACATTGTGCTGTTCAATGACACCATTGAACACAATATCGCCTACGGCAGTTTTCTCGATACCGATCATGAGAAAGTAGAAGAGGCTGCCAGACTGGCCTATGCCGATAAATTCATTGAAACCATGGATGGCGGTTATAGCGCAATGGTCGGTGAGCGTGGTGTTATGCTTTCCGGCGGCCAGCGCCAGCGCATTGCGATTGCGCGTGCGCTATTAAAAGATGCGCCGGTGCTAATCCTGGATGAAGCCACTTCAGCGCTCGATACCGAATCAGAACGCTTTATCCAGCAATCACTGGAAATCCTGATGCAGAACCGCACCACATTGGTGATCGCGCACCGGCTATCGACCGTTGAAAATGCCGATGTGATTGTGGTCATGGATAACGGCGAGATTGTTGAAAGCGGCACCCATGATGAGTTGATTGCACGCAATGGTCATTATGCGGCCTTGCATCAAATGCATTTTAAAGAGCCAGAAGTTTCTGAGTAAGCAATGAAGCGACTTGATGAATACTGGTACAGTCAAAATCCTGTGGCGTGGTTGTTGCTGCCAGTAACGGCACTTTATTGTTCACTGGTTTTTTTACGTCGTTTTCTTTTTCGAGCAGGTTTGTTTAAAAGTTTCGCGTTACCTGTGCCGGTCATTATTGTTGGTAATATCTCCGTAGGTGGTACGGGTAAAACGCCTTTGTTAATTGCCCTGTGTGACCTGCTCAGGTCGCAGGGTTACAGACCCGGTGTTATTAGCCGTGGCTATGGTGGTGATTTTGCAGGTGAGCATCTGCTTAAGGATAGTGATACAGCAGATGCTGTAGGTGATGAACCCTGTTTGATTCATGCGCGCACGGACTGTCCTCTGGTTGTCGGGAAAGATCGTGTAGCTGCCGCCGAACATCTGTTGGCCAATACCGACTGTAACATTGTTCTTTCAGATGATGGTCTACAGCATTATCGATTGAGGCGTGATATTGAAATCGCCATCGTTGATACTAAACGTCAATTTGGAAATGGTTTTTGCCTGCCATCGGGGCCACTGCGCGAGCCTGTGGCTCGTCTTAATCAGGTCGATTTTGTTGTTGATCATTGTACTGATACCAGTACCAGCTTGCGCAATAATAATTTCTCCCTGAAGTTTTCTGATGCAGTTAATTTGAAGACAAACAAATTAAGAAGCCTGGATGAGTTCAAGGGTTCACCAGTTCATGCTGTTGCGGGTATTGGCCACCCAGCCCGATTCTTCAGTCAATTAATTACTGAAGGGCTTAGGATTATTGAGCATGCCTATCCGGATCACCATAAGTTTTCTGATTCTGATTTAAATTTTTCTGATGATTATGAGGTGCTGATGACTGAAAAGGATGCGGTTAAGTGCCAGGGTTTTTCCAGTGCTGAGTTCTGGTATGTGCCGGTTAGTGCTGAGTTATCTGATAGCTTTCGTCAGGCGCTGTTGATGAAAGTGCATCAGCGCTTATCGTCTGGTTCGAAAATATGAATAAAAAACTCATACCCTTACTGGTTTGCCCGGTGTGCAAAGGCAAACTTGAATATATAAATAAACAGAATGAATTGCTGTGCCGTCGAGACGGGCTCGCCTATCCAGTTAGATCGGGTGTTCCAGTACTGCTTGAAATCGATGCGCGAAAATTACAGCCCTCTTCAGATAAACAACCGGCTGATAATACGTGACACATAAATTTAATTTTTTTGCTACCTGTCCCAAAGGCGTTGAGGATATGCTCACCAGAGAATGTGAGCAGCTGGGATTGCGTGATATTAAGCAGCAAGTTGCCGGTGTTGCTTTTGAAAGTGTTGTTGAGGATGCGTACAAACTTTGTCTCTGGTCGCGTCTTGCTAGCCGTGTTCTTTTAAGATTATCGAGTTTTGTGGCTGATGATTACGATCAGCTATACGAAGGTGTAAAGGTGATTGACTGGTTGTCACATTTTAATGTTAATAATGGTTTTGCTATTGATTGCTTTACCGCGCATGAGGCCATTACCAACAGCCATTTTGCAACCTTGCGTATTAAAGATGCAATTGTTGATCAGTTTGTCGAACAGCTGGATACCCGGCCTGATGTTATGCGAGATCAACCCGATATCCGTATTAATGTTTATGTCGGCAAAGTAGAAACCCTGGTTTACCTGGACCTGTCGGGTACGCCTCTGCATCAACGGGGGTATCGCCAGAAAACCGGCATGGCGCCATTAAAGGAAAACCTGGCCGCTGCTATTTTGTTGCGCAGCAAATGGCCGCAATTTGTAGAGCAGGGGCTGCCTTTGTGCGATCCCATGTGTGGCAGTGGCACTTTATTGATAGAAGCAGCGTATATTGCGGGCAATATTGCACCGGGGATATTAAGAAAGCATTATGGCTTTAGCGCATGGAAGCAGCATGATTCCCACGCCTGGCAAAGACTGTTAAATGATGCAAAACAGTCTGCAAAGGATAAATCTTCGATCCCCATTATTCTGGGTGCAGATAATTCAAAAAATGTACTGGATGTCGCCAGGGACAATATCAGGGCTGCGGGGCTTGAAGATTATATAACTTTGCATCAACAGGATGTTTCCGAAGCAATGCCTGATCTACCTGAAACACCGGGCCTGCTTGTGACTAACCCGCCTTATGGAAAAAGACTGGGCCAGATTGAGCAGTTAAAGAACACCTATTATCGAATAGGCCAGTCACTGAAACAGAATTACCCTGGCTGGGAGGCGGCAGTCTTTACCTCCAGCCCGGAGCTGGCGCGATTCATTGGCCTTAGGTCGCACCACAAAAACACGCTGTATAACGGTCCGCTAAAGTGTGTTTTGCATCAGTACCATCTAAGCAAAAGAGATGCTTCACAACGGTTGGCAGAAAAGGATACCAGGGAAGACAGAGGCGTTCGCCACGAAAGTGCAGACATGTTTGAAAACAGGTTAAAAAAGAATTTTAAACATATTCGCAAATGGGCGCGAAAGAATGGTGTCAGCTGTTATCGTGTTTATGATGCAGATATTCCTCAGTACTCCATGGCGGTTGATATCTATGAAGACTGGGTGCATGTGCAGGAGTATGAGGCGCCCAAAACGGTAGACCCGATTAAAGCCTTTCATCGTATCAATGAGGCTATACCCATTATCGCTTCCATACTTGAAGTTGATCCCAATCATGTGGTTTTGAAAACTCGCAAGGTCCAGTCAGGTTCTGAGCAGTATGAAAAACTTGATGAAAAAAAACGCACACTGGTAGTTCATGAGCATGGCCTGAAGTTCAGGGTTAACCTTTACGATTATCTTGATACCGGATTATTTCTTGACCATCGAAATGCCAGAAAGCTTATTTTTAAATATGCAAAAGGCCGATCATTTCTGAATTTATTTGCTTACACAGGAACGGCAACGGTATATGCAGCGGCGGGTGGTGCCCGCTCAACAACGACGGTTGATATGTCGAATACCTATCTTGAATGGGCTAAAGATAATTTAAAGTTAAATAAATTCACTTCCCGGGCGCACCAGTTTGTACAGGCGGATTGTACCCAGTGGCTCTGGGATGCAAAACGGGCAGGTCATCGCTACCAGCTAATCTTTTTAGATCCACCGACTTTTTCTAATTCAAAAAGGATGACGCAAACCTTTGATGTGGTGCGTGATCACGTTGAGTTGATCAGCCTGGCTATGCGCCTGCTGGAAGATGAAGGCATGTTGGTGTTTTCCTGCAATGCGAAACGCTTTAAATTAAATGTGGATGAATTATCTGAATACTATATTCAGGATATTACCAGCATAACGGTATCAGAAGATTTCAGAAAAAAACCCAGGCACAAATGCTGGTGTATTAGTAAGCAGAAAATTGATCAGCCAAAACTTTAGTCATTAATGTCTGCTGTAGGCCAGCCTTGGCTTCGGGCTGAGCAAGGTGTTAATGTATTTGTCTTCAAGTTCAATCCTTGTCGCCAGGTTTTCTCCAAGCTCTGAGAGATGTTTGGGAAAAACTCTCATGATTTCTGAAGTGAATTCATTTGAGAAATCGTAGTGATCATTGAAATGTATTGCAGTCCTGGTTGTGTTGATTATTTTTTGAAAAAAAACATCGGATAGTTCAATTATTTCACGACGTCGTTCACTCCCATCTTCGATGCGGCGATATATTTCAAAGTGACCGGTGGCGACATAGTCAATCATGTCCTGACAGAATTCCTGGAGTATTTCCTGTAGCGACGCGATATCTACAGTACCATTGCCATTAATATGATGGGTAAGATTGTAATATTTCGACAGTACGTTGTTACGCTCGGTAATTAACTGTTTGATCTCTTTTTGCGTGCGAGTCCGTCTGTCAAAGTGAGGATGCTGTCTTGCTGTGTTCATGAAATACCCCCTCTGTCCTTAATGTTTGTAGATCGAGTAGCGAAGATTAAACATCTATATTTACCCATTTAAATTTAGTAAATCAAGTTCATTGGTCAGGTTTGTTATATTAATACCAGGAGTAAAATACTCGGTTTTTACAGGATTGCTATCAATATTTATTTGTAAGTCTATGATTGTTATACGCTGTCATTCATGACGAGATTCTGACTATTAACTGACGATTGATGATTAGAATTTGTTAATATGCGCAATGCAAATTGCCGAAATTAATAAAAATGCTCATTTTTTGTACAGTTTTGTATAACGGAAATAGCCTGGTTCAATCACATAAAATTCATGATATGACTTTCCTAAGATTTTTTATCTACATTTTTATCAGTGTTTTATCCACGCAGAGCTTTGCTGATATGCTGACACCAGAAAATGTTTTGCAGAAGGTGATAGATCATTACCCTTCGGTTAATATCGCGGCTATTGAAATAGAGCGAGCACGTCAATCGATTAAAGTAGCCAATAGCCAGCTTGGCTGGCAGCTGGAGGCCCAGGCCGGGCTTGAGCGTGGAGCAGGCATGTATGGCTCGACCAGCGACACCCTTTCAATGACTGCAGGCATGACACGTATGCTTGATTCGGGTTCGAGTATTGCTTTTGAAGGCGGTATCCGGCGTGAAGACAGTGAAACCGTATTCAGTCCTGCCATACTAAATCCGGCAACTTCAACAAATGTTGGTGTGAGTTATCGTCAGCCGCTGGCGCAGAATACGTCATACAATACTTTTCAGGAATCACAAACCGCTGCAAAACAGGAGCTTGAATCGAGCCTTGCCGAACGCAATGAGCTGTATGACCAGCTGGCATCAAGTGTGATCGACCTGTATTTCTCAGCGGCAGTTCAACGGGCAAATATGTCTAATATCGACCAGTCGATAGAGCGTACTAAACGACTTCAACATTATATTAATAATAAGACATCATTGGGTGTGTCAGAGGAAAAAGACATTCTACAGGTGAATGCGCAACTGGATTTGCTTGTTGCAGAAAAGAAAAATCTTGAAACATCATGGATGCAGCAAATAGTTTCACTCAATCGTTTAATGGGGCGTCCCTGGGATTCAGGGATTATTACTACTTATAAAATGAAACAAATAATGGATGATTTCGACCAGTTATATGAGCGGGCAAAAAAATACAGCCCAAAAGTTAAATTGATGGAATCAAGACTGGCCCTGGCGGATAGCGCTATCCGCACAAGAAGGGATGAGAGGGAAGATGCGCTTGATCTGGTCTGGTTTGCAGGCGGGCAGAATTATCAGGGTGATACATTGTCTGGTAGTTCTTCTGAAACTGAGTTAACCGGCGGTTTGCGTCTGGAATTTACAGAGACGGTTGATAAAAGTGGGGTAGATGCAAAATTGTATCAGGCCCAGCTTGAGCGTAGTGCTGTGTTAGAGGACAGGAAATTGCTGCTGGAAAATTTACACTATGACCTCTCCAGTCTGCTGGCTGAAATCAGGGCCAATAAATCTGCGCTTGGTGCTTTTGAGAAAAGCCTGCAGAGTGAAATTATAAAAACTGATGAAGCGATGGATCGTTACCGCTCGGGTCGAATAGATACGGATGTGATTATCCAGTTTGAAGACCAGTTGTCCCAGGCTAAATTCTCACTCGAATTACAGAAAATTTCACTGGCAAAGCGTCATTATAAACTCCAGGTTTTACTGGGTGAGCTGTGGGATGAAATCAAAAAACCTGTGCTTAATGATTTTTTGAGAGAGCCTAATTCTATGTCGGGGGCACAATGAAAGCGATGATTCACTTTCTGGTCACCCGGCCACTGGTTGTAAACCTGGTATCGATTTTTTTGCTGGTTCTGGGTCTGGTAGTTTCAGTTTTTTTATTGCAAATTGAAGCCTTCCCCAATGTGAACCTTGATGCAGTCCAGATTGATACAGCTTATCCGGGGGCGTCGCCGAAAGAGATCGAACAACTTGTAGTGACCCCCATCGAACAGGAGCTGAGGGCGCTCAATGGTATTGATAAAATGATATCGATGTCGTTTCCAGGTTCTGCTCGCATTACCATGGAGCTCGATCCTGATGCGACTAACAGGGCTCGATTGAGCAGTGAAATCAGTATTGCAGTAGACAGGGCCAAGCTACCGAGTGACCTGCCGCAGGATCCGGTCGTTACTGAAGTCGATGGAGCCGTTTTCCCCGTTATACGTCTGGCTATTTCGGCGCCAAAGGATGAGGTATCACTAAAACGGCTGGGCGATGATATTAAAGATGACCTGTTATCGATCGATGGTGTTGCAAAAGTTTTTGTTCAGGGTGACAGGAAGCCGGAATACAGAATTGTGGTCGACCCGAAACGTATGCAGCAGGAGCATATCTCCATTGCAGAAATATCTGCAGCGGTAAAGAACTGGAATATTAATGCACCCGGTGGCGACCTTGAAACTGCTGAAGGCCAGAGGGCGGTTCGGCTGGTTGGTGAATTCCAGAGCGTTGAAGATGCATCAAATCTTGTTTTAAGGGCCAATGATTACGGCGGTGTTTTGCGTCTTGGTGATGTGGCCACCATCACTGAATCGCTGGTGGATCCTGTGACCCTGCACGATGTAGCCGGTGAACCGGCGTTATCGGTGCTGGTGTTAAAAAAGTCAAAAGCGGATATTATCGATACCGTTGATAAAATTAAGGCCTACATAGAAACCGTACCAGGTCGTTATGGTGAGGCGGTGCTGGTTAAGCCCTTTCAGGATTATTCAAGGTTTGCCCGTGTTCGTTTAAATGTCTTAACCAATAATGGCCTTGTTGGTGTGGTACTGGTTTTTGTCTCGCTATTATTGTTTCTGCGTTTCTCGGTGGCGATGACCACCACCTGGGGCCTGCCGATTATTTTTATGACGGGTGTTTTTATACTATATTCAGCAGGCCTGACACTGAACCTGATTTCCATGATGGGTTTTATCATGGTGCTGGGTATGCTGGTCGATGACGCCATTATCATAGGTGAAAACATCACTCACCATATGGAACGTGGCTTGAACCCGGTAGAGGCCGCGGTGAAAGGCTCGGTTGAATTGATTGGCCCGGTGACCACAACAATCCTGACCACCATTGCCGCCTTTCTGCCGATGATGTTCATGTCGGGCATGATCGGCAAGTTTATTATTGCCATTCCAGTCGTCGTGATTACCCTGCTTTCATTGTCATGGCTGGAATCATTTCTTATTTTGCCCAGTCACGTTGCCCACGTGACCAACCCTGACAAACACCCATCCGAGCGTCGCTGGTTGCAGTGGCTTGAAAATATGTACGCAAAAATACTGGAGTTGGCTATCCGGTTTAGATGGCTGACCGTTGCCGCCTCTTTTGGCGTTTTGATTGCGGCGGCCGTGCTGGCAAAAACAAGCCTGTCATTTCAGTTATTCCCGCCTGTGGGTGTTGAGGAATTTATTGCACGTGTGACCGCATCGCCGGGCACCAGCCTTGTTGAAATGCGCGAACACCTGCGTGCAGTTGATCGCGATTTACGCAGTGTCATCGATCCTGAACATTTGCAGACGACTATTTCCAATGCCGGTGATGTGTCATTTGACCAGGGCGATCCCCTGACGCAGCGGGGCAGCCGTTATGGCCAGATTCGGGCCATTTATACACCGGCAGCCAGTCGACAGCAGCATGATGCGCTGGTCGACATGAAGCAAGCGGCAGAACTACTTAAGCAGCGTTATCCTGAGTTGGATATTGCAATGACAGAAGTCCGCCCGGGTCCGCCACTGGGAAGGGCGCTGCAGGCAGAAATTTCCAGTTATGATGAGCAATCCAGTGAAGCGGCGGCGAAAAGGCTGATTGAATTCCTGGCTACGATTGATGGTGTTACCACCATTGATAGTGGTCTTAAAAAGGGCGATGATGAACTCCACATCGTGCTTAACCGTGAACTGGCTACTTATGCAGGAATAGATCTTGCAACGGCGGCGACTCATGTTCGAGCGGCGGTGGGTGGTCTGGTGGTGTCGACAATCAGGCGTGGTACAGAAGAAATTGACGTCACCATCCGTTACCCCGATGTCGGAAAAAATGAGCTGGAACAGCTGCAGAAAACCTTAATCCCAAATAAGAAAAACGGCCTGATTCCACTGGCTAAAATAGCTCGGTTTGAACAACACGATGGTTTCACCACTATTCGCCATAAGGATGGAACGCGGGTTGTTAATGTGGTTGCTGATATTGATTCAAACATTATATCCAGCGGTGAACTAAATAAAATTGTCATGGATGCCGAGTCAGAATGGATTGGCAGCAAGTCATCGAGTGTGACGGTAAAATATGGTGGCGAAGAAGAAAAAAGTCAGGAGTCATTTATTAGCCTGTTAGTAGCATTTGGTTTTGCGCTGATTGCGATATTTTTTATTCTGGCGATTCAGTTCAATAATATGACTTATCCACTAATTGTTATGCTGGCCATACCCTTTGGTGCCATCGGTATTATTATCAGTTTTTATCTCCATGATATGTTCTGGAAACCAATGCCATTATCTTTTTTCTCAAGTTTTGGTATGGTTGCATTAACCGGCGTTGTTGTTAATAGCTCGTTAATTCTGCTTGTGTTTATCCAGCGTGCACGCCAGCAGGGGATAGAGTTATTTGAAGCCATAGTTATGGCCGGCCGCCGTCGTTTTCGCGCTGTCTTACTGACGGCTGCGACAACTGTCGTAGGCTTGTTGCCAACCGCGTATGGCTGGGGTGGAATGGATCATTTTGTTTCGCCGATGGCGCTGGCGCTATCCTGGGGGCTGTTGTTTTCAACCGGGGTTACGCTTATCACCATTCCTGCGGTTTTGGCTGTGGGGCATGATGTACGTTATTTTGTGAGAAAAATAGTTGGTTCAAAGGTGGAAGAAAATGAGTAATATTATGGCAGTATTGATCAACGGTATTGCACAGCTCGAATACGACAGGAATAAGCCGCTGACCGATTACCAGCTGACCTATCTGGACAAGATGGATAAAAAAATGGATGCTGGGATTAATATCGATGGCGAAATAATCGAGTCACCGGAGTTGAATCAGAGAGTGCAGTTTGTCGTGGCGAACATGCTGTCAGCGATGAATTCTGATAATGAAGGTGCAACCAGTGCCCTATGTTCTTACCTGGCGACACGGCTGCCGGATTTAAAACAGATTAAAATTGAAGAGCTGGAAGAGGGTGTATCGATTGATATGGTTTTTGATGAAGAGTATAAAGGGCAGGTGTCTGTCGGCTTTGTCAAACACTAAGTATTTTATAAGGGATGCTTTAATATGATAACGCAAATAATTAAATTTCTCCGGGTGCTGGCTTCAGAGGCTGCCCCCATTCAGATAAGCATGGGCATTGCACTGGCCATGATAATTGGTTTTACCCCATTATTAAGCTTACATAATGTGCTGGTGGTTTTTGTGCTGCTGGTTTTTCGAATTAATATTGCGGCGTTTTTACTGGCCTGGGCATTGTTCTCCGGGCTTGCCTACCTGCTAGATCCTGTATTTCACCAGATCGGTCTGTCGCTGTTACAGAATGAATCCTTACAGGCGACGTGGACGGCTATGTATAACTTGATGTTCTGGCGGCTTGCGAATTTTAACAACACGATTTTAATGGGCAGCCTGGTGGTTTCTCTGCTGGCATTTTTTCCGCTGGTGCTAATACTGAATGTTCTTATAAAACAGTATCGTTCACACGTACTCGTGTTTCTGAATAATTCAAAAATTATCAGGTATTTGCAAAATAGCAAACTGGTTACCCGTTTAACCTCAATGGCGGAGTCATAACATGAAAGCGATTCGTTGGGGTGGTTTGATTACTTTTGTTGTGCTGGCGGCAATCATTGTTGCGGCGGCATTTTTTTCGGGTGCGGTGCTCAAGCCTGTGCTCGAGTCCAAATTTACCGAAATGAACGGCGCCAAAGTTGATATTGATGCCGTCAATATTGGTTACTCTCCATTTGCGCTGGAGATTAATAATATCCAGATAGCCGACCCTTCTGCGCCGATGATCAATACCGCGCAGATAGAACAGGTCAGGTTGCTGTTGTCATTTGGCCGTATGCTGATGGGGCAGCTGGTGATTGATGATGCCTCTATTACTGGTGTACGTGTCGAGACACCACGAATAGAGTCAGGACAGATTGTAAAAGCCGCTGAAGAGAAAGCGGATGATGAGGCAATGGAGGAATCGAGTTTTGATATTCCAGGTTTTGATTTCCCGGATGTGGATAAAATACTGGCCAAACAGCCACTGCAGTCAGAGATATTGCTGGATAAGCTGAAAAAGGATATGGACCAGATCGATGGACAATGGAAAGCCACGAAGCAGGGCTTGCCAGACAGTGCAAAAATGGATAGCTATGAAAAGCGCTTTAACAAAATCAAGCAGGATGCAAAAGGAAACACCCAGCAAAAACTGGCGGCGATCAATGCGGCCAAAACGCTTATTAAT
>JAPHSZ010000033.1 GCA_026196545.1 Gammaproteobacteria bacterium | reverse complement strand
TTGTTGACGACACCAAGTCTATACTGGCTGTCATGAAAACTGTTTTAAAAGTAGCAGGTTACAATATTTTAACCGCTGGCGACGGCGTTGAAGGTATGGCTGTTCTCAATAGCGGAAAACAGGTTGACCTGGTCATCACAGATTTAAATATGCCTAATATGGACGGTATCGAATTCATCTGGGAGATCAGGAAACTGGACGACCACGCCTACACCCCTATCTGCATGCTCACCACTGAAAATGAGCAGGAAAAACTGGAAGAAGGTGAATCGGTCTCAACTGATGCCTGGATCACCAAGCCAATTCAACCAAACCGTGTGCTCAATATCGTCAGCAAAATCTTACCTCCCTAGCAGATTCCAGCTCATTTAATAACAAATAAAAACAGAGGCTTATGCCTCTGTTTTTATTTATACATCATTTATTCCCTGTCTCATTTCTCTGGCTTCCGGTTCTTCTCACGTAAGCGATCCAGCTTTTCCCTGATCTTGAGTTCCAGCCCCCTTTCCACCGGCTGATAATAAATCCGCTCGCCCATCTCCTCAGGAAAATAGGTTTCACCCGCAGCAAAAGCTTCTTCCTCATTGTGTGCGTATCGATAATCCTTGCCATAACCCATATCTTTCATCAGCCCGGTTGGCGCATTACGAATATGCATCGGCACGTCCATGCTGCCAGACTGGCGCGCATCCGCCATCGCTTCATTCCACGCCATATACACGGCATTGCTCTTGGCGGTACTGGCCAGGTAAACGATCGCCTGTGCAATCGCCAGTTCGCCTTCGGGGCTACCCAGCCGTTCGTAAGTATTCCAGGCATCCAGCGCAATCTGCAAGCCCCGCAGATCGGCATTACCGATATCTTCTGAGGCAATACGCACCACCCGCCGCGCCACGTATAAAGGGTCACAACCACCATCGATCATACGCGCGAACCAGTACAGCGAGGCATCCGGGTTGCTGCCGCGCACCGATTTGTGCAATGCTGATATCTGCTCATAAAAAACATCACCCCCCTTATCAAAGCGGCGCAGGCTGTGTGAGCTCACATCTTCAACCACCGAACGGGTGATGACCCGCTTATCGTCAGACGGTTCGGCCAGGTCAGCGGCAATCTCAAGAAAATTAAGGGCACGGCGGGCATCACCATCGGCAACAACGGCCAAAGCCTCCAGCTCCGTATCCCCGATAACGATGTTCTCATTACCCAGACCCGCCTCGAGCTGCAAGGCCCGGTTCAATAACTGCTCAATCTCACTGGCTGGCAGGCTTTTAAGCACATAAGTCTTCACCCGCGACAACAGCGCATTGTTCAATTCAAAAGAGGGGTTCTCGGTGGTGGCACCGACAAAATAAATCGTGCCATCCTCGACATAAGGCAAAAATGCATCCTGCTGGGATTTATTGAAACGATGCACCTCATCGACAAACAGAATCGTCGAACGGCCTTCGGCACGATACTGTTTCGCCTGCTCAATCGCTGAACGAATGTCCTTAACCCCGGAAAGCACCGCAGAAATACTGATGAAAGCCGCATTGGTGGAATGCGCAATAATTTTGGCCAGCGTGGTTTTACCGGTGCCGGGCGGCCCCCAGAACACCATGGAATGCAAATTGCCGGCTTCTATCGCCTGCCTCAGTGCACCGCCTTCGGCCAGCACGTGCTGCTGACCAAAAAACTCATCCAGCGTGGTTGGCCGCATGCGATCAGCCAGCGGGCGATAAGGCCGGCTACTTTCAGCATCGGCTAAAAGGTCATCCATCAGGAACCACCGTAAACGTCAACACCCTCCGGCGGCGTGAATTTAAACAGATCATCGGCCAGTTTTCTGTTCAGTTCCAGGTTTTCAAAGACAATATCCGTAGTCTGCTCGAACTGGTCCCTGAGCTGCATGAACTGCATACCCTGTTTATCGACACCGACAATCAGCTGGGAAAAATCCACATCATCGGTTTTACTGGAAAGTTTGAGTCGATAAACCCCATCACGATGATCCAGCTCACTGACATCGTACGCCTGCTCCAGTTTTAGCTTGCCTTCCATCAGGGCCATCGGCGTATTATTCGTCGAGGCTGACTGTTGTTGCACCGTGACCTGCTTCAGATCCACATCATAAATCCAGACCTGCTCACCATCGGAAACGATTTCCTGCTGATAAGGTTCGGTATAATTCCAGCGAAACCTGCCCGGCCGGCTCAGATAAAAGCGCCCCTTTGACTCCTGCAAAACCTCGTTATCATCTGTACGCAGGGTTTGCACAAAATCTGCCGACATGGTTTTTGACTGCGTCAGAAAACGTTCGAGCAGTTGCTCACCCTCACCCGCCAGGAGCGTTGTAGGCAGAGCAATCAGAAATAGAAAAATCAGATTTAAAAAATAACGCATGGTTACAGCTCAGGTGGTGGTGGCGCGAGCACTTCACGCTGTCCATTCGATTGAACGGCACTGAGCACACCAGAGGATTCCATCTCTTCAATCATGCGTGCTGCGCGGTTATAACCTATTTTCAAACGCCGTTGCACGTAGGAAATTGAGCCTTTGCGCGATTCAGTCACAATACGCACGGCCTCATCGTACAAAGCATCGACATCATCACCTGATGCAGGCGCTTCACCCGGCAACACGCCCTGATTTTCCTGAAGAATTTCTTCGATATATTCAGCCTGTCCCTGCTGCTTGAGGTGATTCACCACGTTATGCACTTCGTGGTCATCAACAAAGGCACCGTGAATACGCGTTGGCATGTTCTTGCCACCTTCGAGATACAACATATCACCATGGCCCAGCAACTGCTCTGCCCCCATCTGATCAAGAATGGTGCGCGAATCAACCCGCGAGGACACCTGAAACGCAATGCGCGTAGGTATATTCGATTTGATCAAACCGGTAATCACATCCACCGATGGCCGTTGTGTCGCCAGAATCAGGTGAATACCCGAGGCACGCGCTTTCTGGGTGATACGCGCAATCAATTCTTCAATTTTCTTGCCAACCACCATAAACAGATCGGCAAATTCATCGACCACAATCACGATATAGGGCAGCGGTTGCAACTTCACGGGCTGCGCACCAGGCGCAGCATGTTCAACATCAAACAGGGGGTCATCAATCGGCTCGCCTTTGGCAATCGCCTCTTTCACTTTTTTGTTATAACCGGTGATATTTCTCACACCCAGTGCCGACATCAGGGCGTATCGGTTTTCCATTTCACCAACGCACCAGCGCAGGGCATTGGCCGCTTCCTTCATATCAACTACCACCGGCGCCAGCAAATGCGGAATGCCTTCATAAACATTCAGCTCCAGCATTTTCGGGTCGATCAGGATCATGCGCACATCAGCGGGTTTGCTCTTGTACAACAGGCTCATCAGCAAGGCATTCAGGCACACTGACTTACCCGCACCGGTAGTACCGGCTACCAGCAGGTGAGGCATTTTAGCCAGGTCGGCAACCACAGGGTGCCCACCAATATCCTTGCCCAAACCGACCGTCAGGGGTGAAGCTGATTTATCAAACGCCTTTGACATGAGTATTTCACTCAAAGAAACAATTTCCTTGTTTTCATTTGGAATTTCCAGGCCAACCAGCGACTTACCGGGAATCACTTCGACCACCAGCACACTCACCACTGATAAAGAACGTGCGAGATCCTTGGACAGGGCAGTAATCTTGCTGGCCTTAACGCCCGGCGCCAGCTCCATTTCAAAACGGGTAATCACCGGGCCGGGGTGAACCGCCACCACATGGACCTCGATATTAAAATCAGCCAGCTTGATTTCAACCAGACGGGACAACGCCTCCAGGGCTTCGGTCGAATAACTTTGTTCGTGATCTTTAGGCGGATCGAGCAAGCGCAGGCCCGGCAATTCAGAGTCCACCGGACCATCGAACAGAGCAATCTGTTTTTCACGATCCATGCGTTCAGATATCTCAACCTTCTTCACCGTAGGTTCGATGCGCACCTTCTTTTCACCCGTGGCTTCACGCACCGCGGTTTTCTTTTTATCCGCCTCGAGCACTTCCTGTCGATGCAGCTTGGCCTCATCACCGGCCTTGCGTTCCTGAATACGCTCGATCAGGGCATTAACTTTCTCACGGAAGAAAATAAAGATCGACAGCCCGGTTGCTCCAATGAAATCGATCACGGTAAACCATGAAATCCCACTGAACAACGTAATGCCAGCCAATAACACGGCCAGCAAAATCAGTGTGGAACCGAGCAGACCCAGCACACCCGCCATGCTGTCACCCAGCCAGCGCCCCAGAATACCACCGCCATCTAAAGGCAAGGTCGATTCAGGAACAGAGAAATGAATACTGGACAGTGCACAACCGGCGGCCAGCGTAACAAAAAAACCCGCCCAGCGTATCGCCAGCACGTGGTAATCCACCTCTTTCTGCTCACCACCACCGCGCAGCACCAGCCAGCCACTATAGGCAATGATGACCGGTAATAAATAAGATAAATAACCAAACAGGCTGAAAAAGACATCGGCAAACCAGGCGCCCACCACGCCCGCGGCATTATGCACATCTTCGCGCAGCCCGGTGTGCGACCAGCCGGGGTCATCAACATGATAGGTTACAAAAGAGGCCAATAAAAACAGAGCGATAGCGCCCAACACCAGCATTGCGCCCTCACGCAAACCATGCTGAATATGCGAGGTAAACTCTGTGCCTGTTGTTGTTTTTTTACGGCGTGCTTGAGCCAATCCAGTCTTCCTGATTAATAAATACAATACAGGGCTATTGCCCCAAAATTCTGCTCATTATACCCAGTTTTATGGCCACATCGGATTATTACTAATAATTCGGCTAGCTGAAGCTAGCGCATCTCTTCCTTTAAAACAGGGTCAACCACCCTGCCGCCTGAAACAGCCACTGCTGCCTGCAAGTTGGCATCACTGGCCAGAGCACCTTCAGCCAGTCGCTGAACATAAGGTGCTACTGCAGCAGACAACGACTGCGAAGCCGTACGCGGCACCGCCCCCGGCATATTCGGCACCGCCGAATGAATCACACCCTGCGAGCTATAGGCCAGCTCTTCAGCATCGGTGACCCTGATACCATCAACACAGCCACCCTGGTCAATGGCAATATCAACAATAATGCTGCCTTCCAGCATGCCACCAATCATCTCATGGGTCAGGACAACCGGCGCTCGACGGCCTGCCACCATCACGGCACCCACCACCAGATCTGCCTGTGCACAAACATCTGCTACCACATCAGGCTCAGACAAGTGTGTAATCAATTCAGGATAGCGCTGCTTCAGATCTGCCAGTCGCTGCTCATTCAGGTCAAACACATGTACTTCCGCTTCCAGCCCCAGTGCCGTGCTTACCGCATGGCTGCCCGCCACACCCGCACCCAGCACCGCAACTCGCCCACGCTCGGCACCATCGACCCCACCCAGCAAAACACCACGACCACCCGAAGTGCCAAACAATAAACGGGCACCCCTGATAACAGACAGACGCCCGGCAATTGCACTCATCGGCGCCAGCAGCGGATGCCCGCCCTCATCACTGGAAACGGCCTCAAATGGAATCGCCGTTAGCCCCAGATCACATAGCCTTTCAATCAGGGGAATGTCTGCTGCAAGATGCAGATAACTGAACAATAAATGATCCGCCCTCAGGTATTTAAGGTCCCGTTCCAGCGGCTGCTTTACTTTCACCACCAGCGCCACCTCAGCATACAGCGCTTCGGGTGAATTGAGTACTTCAACACCTACCGATTCATAGTCAGCATCGGGATAACCGCTATTTACACCCGCACCCTTTTCGATACAAACATGGCAGCCGGCCTCAACCAGCATTTTGCAATCAGCAGGCACCAGCGCTACACGCCCCTCGCCCCGCATGGTTTCTTTCGGTATTCCTGTTTTCATCATCGGGATATTCCTGTTACAAATCAATATGCACCTAGTCTATTAAAAAATGAGGGATAAAAAAGCCCATATCCATACGATTTACCATGCGAATATGATTTAAGATTTGCTAATATACAGCCCACCAAAAGAACACCGATTTCAGGAGAACACCATGAGCGACACTCGCCACGCACGACTACTTATTCTGGGTTCCGGCCCCGCTGGCTACACCGCCGCTGTTTATGGCGCGCGCGCCAACCTCGAACCGGTAATGATCACCGGCATGGAAATGGGCGGCCAGCTCACCACCACGACCGAAGTGGATAACTGGCCGGGTGATGATAAAGGCGTTCAGGGCCCTGAACTGATGGAACGCATGAAGGCCCACGCTGAACGTTTTGGTACTGAAATCATTTTCGACCAGATCAGCTCAGTCGATTTCAGCAAACGCCCACTGGAACTGACTGGCGATTCCGGCTCCTACACCTGTGACGCCCTGATCATCGCTACCGGTGCCAGCGCCATGTATCTGGGCCTGGAATCGGAAGAGGCCTTCAAGGGCAAAGGCGTTTCGGCCTGCGCCACCTGTGATGGTTTTTTCTATCGCGGTCAGAAAGTCGCAGTGATCGGTGGCGGCAATACCGCGGTTGAAGAAGCGCTGTATCTTTCCAATATCGCTGACGAGGTTGTGTTAGTGCATCGTCGTGACAGCCTGCGTTCAGAAAAAATCCTGCAGGACCAGATTATGGAGAAAGCCAAAAACGGCAACATCACTATCGAGTGGAACAGCACCCTTGATGAAGTCCTCGGTGACGATGCCGGCGTCACTGGCATGCGCCTGAAGAGCACCGTTGATGACAGCACCAAAGACATTGATGTGCACGGTATTTTTGTTGCCATCGGCCACGCGCCCAACACCGGCATCTTTGGTGACCAGCTGGAGATGAACAACGGCTATATCAAGGTAAACAGCGGCACTGCCGGTAACGCCACTGCAACCAGCGTCGAAGGCGTATTTGCCGCTGGCGATGTCATGGATCACATCTACCGCCAGGCAATTACCTCTGCCGGTACAGGTTGTATGGCTGCACTGGATGCTGAAAAATACCTGGATGCACTGGCCCACAACAGCTAAATAAAAATGCAAATAAGCACAGTAGATTCCCTGTCTACTGTTAACGCCGGGCAATGGAATGCCCTGGCGGGCGAAGACAACCCGTTCATTCAATACGATTTTCTGCGCGCACTGGAACAGCACGATTGCTTGCACGAATGGGGCTGGCAGCCGCAGCACATCCTGATCCACGAAAATGACGAGCTGATTGGCGCCTGCCCTGCTTACCTGAAAAACAATTCCTACGGCGAATTCGTTTTTGACTGGGCATGGGCCGATGCCTATCAACGTAACCAGCTGAACTACTACCCGAAACTGGTCATCAGTGTTCCCTATACACCCGCCCAGGGCCCGCGCCTGCTGGCAAGGAACAACGATAAAACCATCAAAATGAAACTGATCGAAACCGCCATCGAGTATGTTGAAAAAGAGAAACTGTCGAGTGCACACTGGCTATTCTGTGAAGATGATGACATTAACACACTGAATAAAGAAAATTTACTCATGCGTTTTGACTACCAGTTTCACTGGCAGAATCATGACTACGAAAACTTTGAGCATTTTCTTGCACAGCTCAGCTCAAAGAAACGCAAAAACATCAAACGCGAACGCCGTATTGTCGCCAACAATAATATTCGCATGATAGTAAAACCCGGCAGCGAACTCTCTGAAGAAGAATGGCAGACCCTGTATAACTTTTACCAGATCACCTTCATGAAAAAATCCGGCACCGCCACACTCACGCTTGAATTCTTCCAGGCGATGGCGCACAAGCTCGTCGCTATCTTTGCACAGCACGAAAATAAAATTGTCGCCGGCGCGATCTGCTTTCAGGGTAAAAACACCTTATACGGCCGCCACTGGGGCTGTTACGAAAACTACGACAGCCTGCACTTTGAAGCCTGCTATTACACCGGCATCGAATACTGCATTAAACATGGATTAAAATATTTTGAACCGGGCGCGCAGGGCGAACACAAAATATCGCGTGGTTTTTTGCCGGTAAAGACCCAATCGGCACATTACATCGCAGACAAAAACTTCAGGAATGCCATTAACGATTTTCTGCAACGTGAGCGGCGTGCTATGTTAGATTATGGAAAAGAATTAAATCAGGCTTCACCCTTTAAAAAATAATGAACGATACACCCATTTATCTACCCGAGCACTTTGGTGGCCCGTTTCCTAGCGCACAATTTGCCCTCACCGAACCTGATGGCCTGCTCGCCATCGGCGGTAACCTCAAGCCTGAGACATTATTAGAGGCCTATCATCACGGCATCTTCCCGTGGTACAGCGAAGACCAGCCTGTCCTCTGGTGGTCCCCCAATCCCCGCTGCGTACTGTATCCGCACAAACTAAAAATCTCGCGCAGCCTGAAAAAAACACTGAACAAAAAAATTTATGAAATAAGAATCGACACCGCTTTCCGAAAAGTCATGCAGGCCTGCGCCGCCCCTAGAAAAGATGGGGCTGGCACCTGGATCAGCGATGACATGCTTAATGCCTACTGTAAACTGCACGACATGGGCTATGCACACTCTGTCGAATGCTGGCGTGATGGTGAACTGGTTGGTGGACTTTATGGCGTAAAAATTGGTTACATGTTTTTCGGTGAATCAATGTTCAGCAAACAGGCCGATGCCTCAAAAGTCGCACTGGAATATTTATGCAATACCATCAAACCCAAACTGATTGATGCCCAGGTTTATTCAGAACACATGGAATCAATGGGTGCCGAACTGATTGACAGAAAAAAATTTATTGAGATGGTGAATAGTTATTGCAGAAAGACGATAAGCCCTGTTACCTAGTCAGTAAAAACGGAAAGATTCGCAGCTTGTCAGCAACAAGCTGCATTTAACCAGTCAGATTTGTATTTATTTTTATCCCATTTAAAAGACTTATAAAATCACGACTTAGCAAGACTGATGATAGTTATTAGTATAACTATCGCTACCGCTAACAGTGCATAAGTCAAGGTGTCAATGATTATCATTAAGACACTCCTCTACCGGGTTGCTGCTAGCGGATAAGTATACGCTAATATGCTAAAGTTATGCGATTATTTTTCAGATTAATATTGTTTGTAATATTTACCTGGTTTGTATGCGGATTAAAGTGCCCCACGCCTTTTATCATTCTCCAGCTCGTCTTCCGGCAGAATTCTTTCCTGCAACACACGCCACTGGCCATCGTCTTCTTTCCTGATAATAAACTCAATGCCATTGCTGTGTGTTTCTCCATCACTAGCTTCAACGGTTTCGATTGATTTGAACATAATCCGGTCAGGTGTTTCTGTCACCATGCTCAGGCCCTGGTATGAGACTTTTTTCAGCAGCTTGTTTTCAAATTCATGCTGGCACTGGTTAAACCAGTCCTGATAGCCAATCACTTCAAAGCCGGGAACACCGAATACACTCA
>JAPHSZ010000108.1 GCA_026196545.1 Gammaproteobacteria bacterium | reverse complement strand
CCCGTACCCATTGGCACCGTGCCGATCTACCAGGCGCTGGAAAAAGTTGGCGGCGTTGCCGAAGACCTGACCTGGGAAATCTTTAAGGACACCCTGATCGAGCAGGCTGAGCAGGGCGTCGATTACTTCACCATCCACGCCGGCGTGCGCCTGGCCTATGTGCCGCTGACCGCCAAACGCATGACCGGCATCGTCTCACGTGGTGGCTCGATCATGGCCAAGTGGTGCCTGGCGCACCATAAGGAGAGCTTCCTTTACACCCATTTCGAAGACATCTGCGAAATCATGAAGGCCTACGATGTCGCCTTCTCGCTGGGCGACGGCCTGCGTCCCGGTTCGATTGCCGACGCCAACGATGAGGCCCAGTTCAGCGAACTGGAGACCCTCGGCGAGCTGACCAAAATTGCCTGGCAGCACGACGTGCAGGTGATGATCGAAGGCCCCGGCCACGTACCGATGCAGATGATCAAGGAAAACATGGATAAGGAACTCAAAGAGTGTTTCGAGGCACCGTTCTACACCTTAGGCCCGCTGACCACCGACATCGCCCCCGGCTATGACCACATCACCTCTGGCATCGGTGCCGCCCAGATTGGCTGGTACGGTTGCGCGATGCTGTGTTACGTCACGCCGAAAGAACATCTCGGCCTGCCGAACAAGGAAGACGTGCGCACCGGCATCATTACCTACAAGATTGCAGCCCACGCTGCCGACCTGGCCAAGGGCCACCCCGGCGCGCAGATTCGCGATAATGCGATGAGCAAGGCGCGTTTTGAATTTCGCTGGCAAGACCAGTTCAAGCTGGCGCTCGACCCGGAACGCGCCCGCGAATACCATGACGAGACCATGCCGAAGGAGGCGCATAAGGTCGCGCACTTCTGTTCGATGTGCGGGCCGAAATTCTGCAGCATGAAGATCTCACAGGATGTCCGAGATTACGCAGCCGAGCAGGGCATTGGTGAGGTTGAAGTTGCGCTTGATGAAGGGATGAAGGCCAAGGCGGAAGAGTTTAAGTCACAGGGTTCAGAGATTTATACCAAGGCCTAAGCGTTATGCCCGATCTGATCAGGTATTGATAAAAAAAGGTGGCAATGCCCCCTTTTTTTATTTAGCTTAATCACATCATCCGCTGCAAACGATCGATGCGCTCATCCAGCGGTGGGTGGGTCATAAACAGTTTTTTCACGCCTTTACCCAGACCACCACTAATACCGAAGGCCGCCATCTGGTCGGGCAGGTGCGGCTGCCCTGACGAGGCCTTCAGGCGTTGCAGCGCGGCAATCATCTTCTGTCGGCCGGCGAGGGTGGCGCCACCTTCATCGGCACGGAATTCGCGCTGGCGGCTGAACCACATGACGATGGTGCTGGCCAGAATACCGAGCACGATCTCGGCGATGATCGTGGTAATCCAGAATGCCGGGCCATGGCCGCGCTCGACCTTGAACACGGTTCTATCGACCACATGGCCGATCACCCTCGACAGGAAAATCACAAAGGTATTCACAATGCCCTGAATCAGAGCCAGCGTCACCATGTCGCCATTGGCGACGTGGCTGATCTCGTGGCCGAGTACCGCCTCGGCCTCGTCCTGGCTCATCGAGCTGAGCAGGCCGGTGCTGACCGCGACCAGCGCGTTGTTGCGCGACATACCGGTGGCAAAGGCGTTCACATCCGGCGCGTTGTAAATCGCCACCTCGGGCATACCAATACCGGCCTGCTGGGCCTGGCGCTCAACCGTGCGCAGCAGCCACTGCTCGGTGGAGTTACTCGGCGAGGTAATCACCTGCGCGCCGGTAAAGCGCTTAGCCGTCCATTTCGACATCGCCAGTGAGATGAACGAACCGGCAAAGCCGAACACCGAGGCGAAGATCAGCAGGCTGTTCAGGTCGAGGCCAGTGCCCTGTTCATCGAGAATGCTCTCGACCCCGAGCAGGCGCAGGGTGATGCTCAGCACCACGATAATCGCAAGGTTGGTAACCAGGAAAAGTCCAACGCGTTTCATCATTGTTTTGGTCTCAGATTATTGATGGATTATTTGAGATATGTGGACAGTGGGGTGGGGTTTCAAGTTTCAAAAAAGTTACAGCTGAGTCATAAATCTACTTATACCGCAGAATATATTATTTGTGGTATAAAATTGTCATAATTTCTGCTCTATTAAAGGGTAAAAAATAGTTAATTTAATATTAAATTAAATATATACAATTACTTATACTTATACCGCGGTTAGCTTATACTTGCGGTATAAAGAGGTGTTAAATATGGCTGAAATTCAAAAATTACCCGATACAGTCACCCTGCAGTACAGTGAACTGATGCAGCAGTGCATCCATCCTGCACCGGATGGTGCCAATCTCTCTTTCAAGCCTAAAACGATATCTGGCAAGCGCTACTGGTATTTGTTTATCAGCCTGGGCGCGCGCCGTAGTGAGCACTATCTCGGGCTGGAAACCCCCGAGTTATTGAACAGGATTGAAGAAGAAAAAGCATTATGGGAATCCACCGAGGATGACCGGAAAATGCGGCAACGCCTGGTAGCCATGCTGCTTGCGGGGGGGGCAACGGCCACCCCCGATAATGAAGGCAAGGTGCTATCGCTGCTGGAACGGTCAGGCCTGTTCCTCGCAGGCGGCATCGTCATTGGCACACTGGCATTTCGAGCTTACGCCAATATGCTGGGTGTGCTCTGGCACAGTGAATTACAAACGCGCGATATTGATTTGGCCAGTGATTACCAGTATCCCATTATCATGCCACGGGGAAAAAAGCCCATCGACCTGTCCAGTGTATTAATCGATAGCGGCATGGGTTTTCTGGAAGTGCCAGCACTCAATCGAAAATCCCCTTCAACCAAATTTAAAATCCGGGGTCAGGAACTGGCAGTAGAATTATTAACGCCAATGCGCGGAAAAGAATCGGCAAAACCCATAGAAATCCCCGGCCTTACCGCATATGCCGAACCTGTCAGGTTCCTGGATTACCTGCTGGAAGACATACAGCCGGCCGTATTGCTATATAAGCATGGTGTACTCATTAATGTACCTGCTCCCGCACGCTTTGCATTTCACAAACTAATGGTAAGCCAGAGAAGGAGGGCGGCAGATGTAGAAAAAATAAAGAGAGACCTAATGCAGGCCGAGCAACTGTTCGAAGTGCTGGTAGAAGGCAGGCCAGGCGACCTGATACTGGCCTATGAGGCAGCGGAGAAAATGGGCGATAAATTTCTTCAGCAACTGAAGCTGGGTATGGCAATGATCGATTCAGGGGTAAGGGAATCGGTTGAACAGATTATTGGGGGGTAGACTCAGGTTCAGCCTTCTGTGTTGTGCCGGTATGGTTTTTTACTTGCTATCTTTGTGGTTATCACGTAAAAAATGGGTTTATTTCTGAAGAAGCACAGGGTTATTGGGGAGGGTGCAGTGTTGGATTATTTCTGTTGGTTACCTGTTTTTCGTGGGATAGACAGAATTCTGCCTATTTCTGAAAATCTAGTTTTCTGACTAATACACTGTTAGAGTTTGAAATAAGGAATGTATAAACTACCAATTAAAGATATTTTAACGGATGCCTTTCTCATACCGTGGAATGAAAAGTCCCTTTTTATAAACACACTGGCTTTCCCCATTCTTGCTCTAGTTTCCATATGGGCAATATGGACTCTAGTGAACCCTGAAAATCAGTTACTTAATATCACATTCGTATTGTTTTATTTTTTCGCATTTTGTTATTTTACCGTTACATGCCATCGACTAATACTGCTAAGAGGCAAGTCACAACATTCATACAACACCATTAGAATCATCCATTTTCTAAAATGGTTTGTTATTATTTATGGCATTTCTTTCGCTATTGAAATGATTCTTCTCACTATCATGATGAATGTTATCAATGACTTCAATCCTGACAACATATCTGAAATAAGAAATTTTCTATATTTACCACTGATGTATTTAGTTGGTAGGTTTAGTTTAGTTTTACCAGCTACAGCACTTGACCTAAAAGGCTCTTTAAAATGGTCATGGAAAGCAACGCAAAATAATGGCATAAACATTCTTTGTATTGTCGGTCTATTCCCATGGTTTATGTATATTCTGATATCGTTTATACAGAGAGATTAACCTACTATAATTGAACAGTCACTTATTGCTTTGCTCACCTACTTTGTCTCAGCAATTGGTATATTTGCATTGTCGTTAACTTATAGGGCGTTACAATTAAATGCACAAAAGCAACTCTAACAAGGTACTGCAGTTGATCATGAACATCCCCCGTTAATGTGGACACCTCCCCTAACAAGAGGAGGTGGCAAATGCCAAAATATACTCAACCAAGAAAAACGTGGCAATATACAAACGAT
>JAPHSZ010000008.1 GCA_026196545.1 Gammaproteobacteria bacterium | reverse complement strand
GCTGATTTTGTAATCATTGTCTTCAGCCTTAAATGGGCGCTGATTAATAGCGGTCATGATTCTGTCCAGCGCATTCATTTTGAAGTCACCCAGCTGGGTGTGGCGCATAACGATAGCAAAAATATCGCTGTCAAGACGGGTGATTACGTCCGTGGGGCGAACCGTTCGGCGCAGACGGCGAAACATGCTTATCAGGGCTTCATTTTTGCCGGCTTCTCCGGTTTCATCTTCTATCTGGTCCAGGCCGTTGAATTTAATCATGGCCAGGCAGATGCCGCCGTCGCGGGCAGAGGCCTCTTCCAGATTGGCGTCCAGTTCTGAAAACAGCATGCGCTCATTACCCGCGCCGGTGACTTCATCGACCAGGGCGGATTGTTGCAGGCGCTGGATGGTCTGTTCCATCTGGCGTGAAGTCTCCAGAATGTCGTTCTGCATGGCTGAAATACGCGCAGCAGCACTAACGCGGGCAGCCAGTTCGTGTGGATTGGGGGGTTTGCGCAAATAATCATCGACGCCGTGGGCAAAGGCTTCAACCAGGCATTCGATGCCTTCGTTGGCAGTGAACAGGATGATGGAGGTATAAATGCCTTTTTCTTCGTCGTTCTGGCGAATACGGTCGGTTAGCTCCAGGCCATCCATTTCTGGCATCATCCAGTCAGCGAGCACGACGTCGGCGGGTTTTTCTTCGAGCATGCGCAGCGCTTCATGGGCACTGTCGGCTAACCGGACACCGGTATAGCCGGCTTTCTTTAGTGCAGATTTGACGACGATGCGGCTGAATTGCAGATCGTCTACGATAATGATAGATAAATCTTCGTTGCTCATTAATGTGTTTCTTTTTGTTATTTCTGTTGTCTGGTTAGCAGGCGGTGTAGTCATGCGCTTGTATCGACAATAATTACTGCCGTTAATATAGCAAAACCCTGAGCATTATATAGGAATTTATACCCAAACTTGACCAGCGGTATCAGTCCAGCGATTAACGATAGCGCAAAACAGTTCCGCAGTTTGTTTTGCATCGTAGAGGGCTGAGTGCGCCTGCTCATTATCCCAGGGCAGACCTGCTGCCTGAGCTGATCGTGACAGTACGGTCTGGCCATAGGCGAGGCCAGCCAGGCTGACGGTGTCGAAGACGCTGAAAGGATGGAACGGGTTGCGAGCCACTTTGCATCTTGTCGCTGCCGCGTTGATAAAATTCAGGTCCATGATAGTGTTGTGCCCGACCATGATGGCGCGGTGGCAGCCATTTTTTTTCATGCATTTGCTGGCAAATTTGAACAGGCCTCGAACAGCATCTTCCTCCGGTTTTGCCATGCGGAAGGGATGGTAGGGATCGATGCCATTGATCTCCATCGAGGCCGGTTCCATATTGGCGCCCTCGAACGGCTCAACGTGGCAGCTATATTCATCTTCGATGCTGAGGTGGCCTTGATCATTAATTTTTATGTTGACAGCACCAATTTCCAGCAGGGCATCTTTTTTCTGATCAAAACCGCCGGTTTCAACATCAACAATGACCGGCAGAAAGCCGCGAAAGCGTTGAGCCATCAGGGGTTTATCGGGATCCGGGGTAGGCATTATTGAATCAGTTTCCAGTTAATAGTTTCACCCGCCATCATTGGGACGAGTGTTTCTCCGCTGGCCAGCGGGTAGTCATCGGGTATCACCCAGGGCGTTCTTTCCAGCGTGACAGTTTCGGTGTTGCGGCTCAGGCCATAAAAATCCGGGCCATTAAAGCTGGCAAAGGCTTCCAGTTTGTCAAGTGCATTCTGTTGTTCAAAAGCAGTGGCGTACATTTCGATTGCAGCGTGAGCTGAAAATATGCCGGCACAGCCGCAGCCGCTTTCCTTATTGTCTCTGGTGTGTGGTGCGCTGTCGGTACCGAGGAAAAATTTTCTGTGACCGGAAGTAGCGGCGTGTAGCAGGGCCTGGCGGTGTTGCTCACGTTTGAGTACCGGCAAACAGTAATTGTGGGGTCGCAGGCCGCCCTTGAATATGGCATTTCTGTTTAACAATAAATGCTGTGGCGTGATGGTGGCGCCAATGTTGAGGCCGGTATTGAGCACGAATTCGACCGCATCAGCCGTGGTGATGTGCTCGAAAACAATTTTGAGTTTGGGGAAACGGTTCATCAAAGGCATCAGCACCTGATCGATAAAGACCTTTTCACGGTCAAACACGTCCACTTCCGGGGCGGTGACCTCACCGTGTACCAGCAGTGGTAGCCCGGTTTCTTCCATGGCGGCCAGGGCGGCATCACATTTGCGAATATCTGTGACACCGGCTGATGAATTGGTGGTGGCACCTGCCGGGTAGAGTTTGAGGGCTTTTACAAAGCAGCTTTTTTCGGCGAGTATGATTTCTTCAGCACTGGTGTCATCGGTAAGATACAGCGTCATCAGTGGCTCAAAACGGTCGTTGTTTACGGCATTTATAATGCGATCGACATATTCAACAGCTAGCTTAACGGTGGTGACGGGTGGCTGTAAATTCGGCATGACGATGGCGCGTGCGAACTGCTGTGCGGTAAACGGTGCAACGTGGTTGAGCATGTCATTATCGCGCAGGTGGACGTGCCAGTCATCGGGTCGGGTAATTTGCAATTGCTTCATGGTTTCGAGAATATTGTTTTTCTTTGCGTATTATGCACTAATGTGATTATGTCTGTAGCCCAAAAAATTATCATCATGCTGCTTTTGAAGACAGCACCACAGGATTTGCCTTATTCCACAGGTTTAATGGCGCGGGTTATTTTTCTGTATCTGCTAAGTGGTATCGTGGTGGTCGGCGGTTCGGTTGATCCATCGCTGGCCCTGGGGCATATGTTGCTGAATACCGGCATTGTATTGTTTTTCAGCTATGTGGTTTTATCTTCGTTGAGCTTGAACGCACGATTTGTGCAAACGGTTACAGCCTTGATTGGAACCAGCATCGTCTTTAATTTACTGGCCTGGCCTGTGTTGGGCTATAAGGAAATAGAAGATGCTTCTAAATTTGCGCAGCAGCTATTTGCCCTGGCGGTACTGGTGCTGACAAGCTGGGAAATACTGGTGATGGCACATATTTTTCGTAATGCACTGGATACAAAAATGACTCAGGCGGTGGTTTTGTCGATGGCTCTATTTTTTGTTTCACTGACTCTTTCACAACTGGTTTTTCCGGAGCCCCTTTAATGCATATTCATATCCTCGGTATCTGTGGCACCTTCATGGGTGGCATTGCAGTGCTGGCCAGGCAGGCCGGGCACACTGTTAGTGGTTCGGATGAGAACGTCTATCCACCGATGAGTACGCAGCTCGAAGAACAGGGCATCAGCCTCAGTGAAGGTTATAGACCGGAGAATATTCCGGCCGATGTTGACCAGGTGGTGGTCGGTAATGTTATGTCGCGCGGCAATCCGGCGCTGGAGTTTGTCATGAACCGGAACCTGCGCTACACCTCGGGGCCACAATGGCTGGCTGAGAATGTATTGAAAGATCGCTGGGTGCTGGCCGTCGCCGGCACCCACGGTAAAACCACCACTTCATCGATGCTGGCCTGGATACTGGAATACGCAGGCATGAACCCCGGATTTTTGATCGGTGGTGTGCCGGGTAATTTTGGCCTGTCGGCCCGGTTTGGCAATGAGCCTTTTTTTGTCGTTGAAGCCGATGAATACGACACCGCTTTTTTCGACAAGCGTTCCAAGTTTGTACACTATCGCCCACGCACTGCAATACTCAATAACCTTGAATTTGACCACGCCGATATTTTTGATGATCTGGATGCGATTAAAAAACAGTTTCACCATCTGGTGCGCACCGTGCCGGGGCGGGGCCTGCTGGTGGTTAATGGTGATGATAAAAATCTGGAAGCGGTTTTACAGCAGGGCTGTTGGTCGCAGCGTGAGAGTTTTTCACTGGGTGGTGATCAGTGGTCAATCAAAAATTGCTCCGATGACGGCAAAAGCTTTGATGTTTGCCTTGATGGCAAAGTTGAAGGTTCAGTGCAGTGGGATATGCACGGTTCGCACAATCGCATGAATGCACTGGCGGCGATTGCCGCCGCGCGACACGCCGGTGTGCCAGTCAAGCATGGTTGCGGTGCCATGGCAGAATTCAGGGGAATCAAACGGCGCATGGAAGTAAGGGGTTGTGTCAACGGTATTACCGTGTATGACGATTTCGCACACCACCCAACGGCGATAGAAGAAACCCTGGGCGCAATGCAGGAAGTCGCCAAAGGCGGGCGCGTGCTGGCGGTGCTGGAGCCGCGTTCCAATACCATGCGCATGGGCGTGCATCAGGACAGCTTGGGCAGCTCATTGCAGGCGGCGGATAAAGTTTATCTGTATCAACCCGAAGGCATGGACTGGGCGCTGGAAGCAGTGGCCAGTCAATCAGAAAAACCGGCGGAGGTTTTTGATGATGTTGAAAAGATAATCCAGAAAGTCTGCACTGATGCTGGAGAAGGTGACCATGTCATCATCATGAGCAATGGTGGTTTTGAATCTATTCATACTAAATTG
Source organism: Gammaproteobacteria bacterium (assembly GCA_026196545.1). Classification (GTDB taxonomy): domain Bacteria; phylum Pseudomonadota; class Gammaproteobacteria; order SZUA-229; family SZUA-229; genus LH-M37. Next base: position 25,802 of record JAPHSZ010000008.1, on the reverse strand, counting down.
TTAACCGCTTTAGAAAAGCAGGTCTTATATGTCAGTTAATACACCAGCACAAACCACAATAGCACTCGGCATCACCGGTGCCTCTGGTGTGCAATACAGTTTTCGACTGCTGGAGCAATTATTAAAGGCAGACTGCAAGGTTTACCTGATGGTTAGCAAGGCAGCACAGGTGGTGATCGGTATGGAAATGGCATTATCACTGCCGGGCCGTGCTGCCGATATGCAGCATTTTTTGAGTGAAAAATATCAGGTGGCTGAAGGTCAGTTGCGTGTATTCAGTGAGGATGAGTGGACGGCCCCGGTTGCCAGTGGCTCGAATGATGTTAATGCTATGGTGGTCTGCCCCTGTTCCATGGGAGCCTTATCGGCGATTGCCTGTGGTGCCAGTAATAATCTTTTAGAACGTGCGGCGGATGTTGTTTTAAAAGAACGTAAAAAACTGATTCTTGTACCGCGTGAAACGCCCTATTCAGATATTCATCTGGAGAACATGCTCAAGCTATCGCGGATGGATGCGGTGATCGTAGATGCTAATCCGGGTTTTTATAACCAGCCGAAGTCAGTTGATGATCTGGTGGATTTTGTGGTGGGGAAGATTCTGGATCAGTTGGGTGTGGGGCATGAGTTGTTGCCCAGGTGGGGGGAGTAGGGTGCGCCCTGCGCACCGACTGGTTAGGTTTGAATTCATTCGAACCTACATTGGTTTGTAGGGAGGGTTGAATATGTTGCATAAAACCCAACAGTCTAATTAGTTCAACACGCTACTGGCAATGAATCATATTTCAGTAATTCAATAAACTCATCGTAACGCACCGGCCTCGAATACAAATATCCCTGCCCAAAATCACAGCCAAACTCATCCAGCTGCAGACTTTCATTTTTGTCTTCAATACCCTCAGCAATGATCTTCATATCCAGATTTTTTGCCAGCAGTGAAACGGTGCGCACAATTTCCATGCTGCGTTCATTGCTGAACATGGCGTTGACAAATGACTGGTCGATCTTGAGCGTGTCAATGGGGAATCGGTGAAGGTAGCTAAAACTGGAATAACCCGTGCCGAAATCGTCAATCGCGATGCTAAAGCCAGCGGCTTTTAATTTGTTTAAACTTATTTCTGCAAGCTCGGGGTTGGACATGAGTATGCTTTCGGTGATTTCAAGCTTGATGCAGTCGTTGCTGAGGCCTGCATTTTTGACGGCGTTATCTATGTCCTGGATAAATGATTCAGATTCAAATTGCAGCGCGGACAGGTTGATGCTCATGTAGATGTCTCGATGTTTCCTGAATTCCTGCGCAGCGAGGCAGGCCTGATCAGTAATCCATTTGCCCAGTGGGATAATCAGTCCAGTTTTTTCAGCCAGACTGATAAACTGATCGGGAGGTATGAATCCCAGTGTCGGGCTGTTCCAGCGGATCAGTGCTTCGCAGCCTGCAACTGTGCCCTGCGCGATGTTAACGATTGGCTGGTAATAGAGTTCGAATTCGTCGTTTTGCAGTGCATTTTTTATGTTATTTTCTCTGGTAACACTCTTACTGGTTAGATCCAGGTCTTCATTAATCTTGTCTGACGTACCACCGGATGATTGCCGCTTCGTAATGGCGCTGGCCAGTTTGCTGGACAGACTGAGATATTGTTTGAAGAAACTGCTGATGGTGCTGTTTGCAGAATCTTTTTCGTGTTCCTTCAGGCTGCTGGAAACTTCGTGCAGCCGGGCGTGGATATCACGATAACGTTCCAGTACCACCTGTAGCAGCATGCGAACCGTAGGGTCGGACAGTTCGATTTTCTTGGCGATATAATCACGCGAGATCACCAGCAGTTCAACATCAGTTCTGGCCGTTGCGGTGGCAGTACGGAAGCTGTTATCGATTAGCGCCATCTCACCAAATAGTTCACCTTTTTTCAGCGTGGCAAAAGCCGAGTGCCTGCCATGGACGAGCATGGATAGTTCAATTTCACCACTCTGGATAATGTAGGCGCAATCACCGGGTTCGCCTTCCTGAAAAATCAGTGTTCCGGCATTAATTTTTTTTGTTATTTCTGTGTCCATGGTCTGGAGCTACGTGTTCGCGAATGTGCTTAGAGTATAGCTCTAATTTTCAGGCGTGGAAAACGGCTGAATGCTGTGGTTGGTTCTTTACCGGACATGCAGTACCATGCATTTAACTCATTTTCATTAAAGCAGGAAATAATTGATGAATACAGCTGACCCGAATCTGGCCAGGGCCTCAATGGTTCTATTGAAACAGGCCGCTGACAGTATCGCACAGGTGATTCTGGGCAAGGATGAACAAATACGCCTGGCGTTGACCTGCCTGGTGGCGCAGGGGCATTTGCTCATTGAGGATACACCCGGTGTGGGCAAGACCACGCTGGCGCATACCATCGCCCAGGTCATGGGGCTGGATTTTCAACGCATCCAGTTCACCAGTGATTTATTACCGGCGGATATTCTGGGTGCGGCAATTTACAACCGGGAACAGGCGAGTTTTGAATTTCATCAGGGCCCGATTTTCGCCAACTTCATCCTGGCCGATGAAGTCAATCGTGCCACGCCCAAAACACAGAGCGCCCTGCTCGAAGCCATGGAGGAAAAGCAGGTGACGGTCGAGGGAGAAACGCGTGCACTGCCGCAACCTTTCTTTGTCATCGCGACCCAGAACCCGGTGCACCAGCTGGGTACCTATCCTTTGCCCGAGTCACAGCTCGATCGTTTCTTGATGCGCATCCATCTCGGCTATCCGGATAAAAAAGCAGAACGTGATTTGCTGCAGGGTGAAGATCGCCGTAATTTGATTGCAGGGATTAAGCCAGTGCTTGATGGCAGTAAACTACTGATGATGCAAAAACAGGCGGCAAAAATTCATGTCGCTGACGCGTTGCTGGATTATGTGCAGGCGGTGCTTGAATTTACCCGTGCCTCACCCATGTTTGAGTTTGGCCTGTCGCCGCGAGGTGGGCTGGCTTTGTTGAATGCAGCGAGGGCATTGGCCTTGATAGAAGGCCAGGCTTATGTTCTGCCTGATCATATAAAAGCAGTGATGGCCTCGGTGGTTAATCACCGTCTTGAGGCCACCAGTGATGAACTGGGTGATCAGGGGAAAACCGCAGCAGCCTATATCTGTGAGTCCGTGCCCATTCCATAATGGCGTTATCGATTTAGCCGTGAGCTCCAGTTCTTCTTCCCGATCTTTTTTTCGCCTGCCGGATTTTAGCCGAAAGCCGGTATTCAAATTTATCGCCAAACGTATCGGGCCTTTTAAAGGCGCGGTGATGCTGGATCGCAGCCGGGTTTATATTTTGCCAACAAAAGCAGGCCTGATTTTTCTGGTATTGCTGCTGCTGTTATTGATTGGCTCGATAAATTATGACAAAAGCCTGGGTTATGTCCTGACCTTTGTTCTGGTCGGGCTGGGTAATGTCATCATGTTTTCAACCTGGAAAAACCTCGCGGGCCTGCGACTGCGGGCGGGGGGATGCTTGCCCGTGTTTGCCGGTGATAAGGCGGTGTTTGCTGTGCAGCTTGAGAACCCGGATGCACAAGACCGATATTCAATCGCGGCGAGTCATCACGGGCAGGAATTTGAAGTGGTGGATATTTCGGGTGAGGGTATGTCGCTGGTGCATTTTCAGGTCGATGCGCCCCAGCGCGGTATGCTTGATGCAGGTCGCTTTAGACTGCAGACCGAGTTCCCGGCCGGGTTGTTCGTTGCCTGGACCTGGATTGACCTGTCGATGCAGTGCCTGGTTTATCCAAAGCCTGCAAGCAGGGCCGAATTACCCGTTTCAGCTTCGACGGAAGAGGGTGATCATGTGATGCAGGGCGGTGGTGTGGAAGAATATGCTGGATTGCGCAAGTACCAGCCGGGTGATTCGTGGCGCAGGGTGGCGTGGAAAGCGATGGCGCGTAGTAATGAGCTGGTGGTCAGGGAGTATTCCGGTGGCCAGCCCCAGTTGCAGTGGATTGACTGGCAGGCCCTGGCGATGTCTGGAACAGAGAGCCGGCTGTCGGCCATGACACGTCTGGTGATTGATGCGCAGGAAGCAGGCCGACACTACGGTTTGCGCCTGCCCAGTCTGGAGATTGAGCCCGCGCACGGCCGAGCCCACTATACCCGTTGTTTAAAAGTGCTGGCACTGTATGGCCGTTGATAATCACAAATTAACGCCGGTGTTGATTGGTATTTATTTAATCGCGTTGCCGATGTTTACGCGCTTGCCGCCTTATGTCGTATTGCTGGTTGTTGCATTCACCATCTGGACCTTGTTGCTTATTGCCGGGCGCATTCGGCAGCCGGTATCGATAATTCGTTTTTTACTGGCGATTACCGTGATTTTCTCCCTGCTGGTTTCCTACGGGACGATTTTTGGCAAGGAGCCGGGCACCGCCATGCTGCTGATGCTATTGTTTCTAAAACTGTTTGAAATGAAAAGCAACCGCGATGTGTTGCTGGTTATTTTTATAGGTTACTTTTTGATTGCCACCCATTTCTTTCACAGCCAGAGTCCGTGGATTGCTGTTTATGTATTTGTGGTTGTGATTTATTTAACGTCATTACTTATTATTTTTAGTGACCGCCTGTCATCCACCAGTTTTAAAACACGGATCAGGATTTCTGCACGAATGGTGATGCAATCAGTTCCGTTGATGCTGGTGTTGTTTGTCCTGTTCCCGCGGATTCCAGGCCCGCTCTGGGGGATACCCGAGGATGTCAGGACATCAAGAACGGGTATCAGTGACGAGATGTCACCGGGCAGTATTAATAACCTGATCAGTTCCAGTGAGGTTGCTTTCAGGGTGCAGTTTAAGTCTGAGCCGCCCGAGGCCAGGGATCTGTACTGGCGTGGCCTGGTTTTATCAAATTATGATGGTAAAACCTGGAAACGCGATGATGCATCGATACAGATGCGCCCTGATACTAGTTATATTGCAGCAGAGGCAAAAATAGTGGATTACACAGTCATGCTGGAACCGCACGGCCAGAAGTGGCTGTATTCGCTGGAGACACTGATGGCTAATGAGGGGCCTTATATCGTTACTCGTGAGCTTCAGGTTATTACAGAAAATGAAATAAAAAGCGTAATGCAATATTCGATGACATCGAATATCAATATTTTTAACAAGGGTCTGTCTGAAGAAGAAAAAAGAAAAAATCTGTTGCTACCCGTGGGCATTAATCAGCGCACCATTGACCTGGCAAAACAGTTGCGAAGACGGTCTGGAACTAATGTCTCAACTTACATTAATACCGTGCTGGGTTATTTTAGAACAGAGCCTTTTCGTTATACGCTGTCTCCCCCCTTGCTGGGTGGTGATGCCATGGATGATTTTATTTTTCGCAGCCAACAGGGATTTTGTGAACATTACTCCAGTGCCTTTGTTTATTTGATGCGGGCAGCTGGTGTGCCGGCGCGTGTAGTTATTGGTTATCAGGGTGGCACTTTTAATCCGGTGGATGATTATATGATTGTGCGGCAGTCTGATGCGCACGCATGGACTGAAGTCTGGCTTGATGATAAGGGCTGGGTGCGAATTGACCCGACGGCAGCGGTGTCACCTGATCGTATTGATTATGGCATTGCAAATGCAGGGCTGGAAAAAGCCAGACTACCGTCCATTCTGGTTTCAAATAGCAAGCTTCTACTTCAGCTTCGTTACACTATTGACAGTTTTAATCATGGCTGGAATAAATGGATAGTTGGATTCAATAACGCAAAACAGAAGCAGTTATTTGAATCACTGGGGATTGATGACATAGATATGGCGACCCTGTTTTCATGGATGGTGGTTGCGATGACCCTGTCCGGCGCATTGGTGGCTTTCTGGGTATTTGCTTCCGCAGGAAAAAAAGACAAACAGGATGTTGCCGTGCATTACTATGATGTGTTTTGCAGGAAGCTGGAAAAGTCGGGCTTAAGCAGGGCTCCCAGTGAGTCAGCAGAAGAATTTCTTGAGCGAGTTGTACAGACATTCCCTGCATTAGAGCAGAAAGCTGGTTTTATAACGCGTGCCTACCAGAAGATGCGTTATGGTGGTCGTCGTGGTGTGTCAGATAAAACATACTTCATTCAGGCGGTGAAGAGATTTCATGTTGATAAGAAAATTAAAAAAATGCAGAAATAACGTTCATATAGCGCAGTTTTTTTGATATTAAACATGAACTTATCACGGTTAAAAAAAAGATCAAAAAAAAGCTTTCTTTTTGTTAGGAAATGCTTACAATTCGCGGAAATTAATAGTCAAGCAACGTTAATATTTCTGAGCAATGGTGCCGGAAGGAGAAAACAGATATGCCCGTAGGTGGATATATGTCCGGGATTTTTGGCAGTTCGCCAGTCGATCCTATGCAAGAGCACATGGCCAAGGTTTATGCCTGTGCCTCCGAGTTAGTTCCCCTGTTTAATGCTGTTATCAATGAAGACTGGGAGGCCGTCGAGAAAATACAGCAGAAAATCTCCAGGCTTGAAGAAGAAGCCGATGTGCTCAAAAAAGCCCTGCGCCTGAATTTGCCCAAGGGGTTGTTTATGCCCATGTCCCGACAGGATCTGCTGGAAGTTCTGTTGACCCAGGACAAGATCGCCAATAAAGCCAAAGATATCGCAGGCATCATTGTGGGTCGCCGCATGACCCTGCCAGAAGTGGTGCATGAAGATTACATCCGTTTTGTACAGCGCTGTGTCGATGCCTGTAAGCAGGCCAAAAAAGCCATTAATGAACTGGACGAGCTGGTTGAAACCGGTTTTGGTGGTCAGGAAATCAAGATTGTTTCTGCCATGATTACCAAGCTTGACGAAATTGAAAGTGACACGGATCACCTGCAATCCGCCATTCGTCACCAGATATTTGCCATAGAAAAGGATTTGCCCCCGGTCGATGTCATGTTCCTGTACAGGATCATCGAAGCCACGGGTGATGTTGCCGATAACTCGCAACGTGTTGGTAGTCGTTTGCAATTGATGTTGGCACGTTAGAGGTTTGAGTGATGGAAATAATTGTTGAATATAGTTCTACCTTCCTGATCCTGGCCGGTGTCTTCGGCCTGTTCATGGCCTGGGGTATTGGCGCCAATGATGTGGCCAATGCGATGGCGACATCGGTAGGTTCCAGGGCGCTGACCATCAAGCAGGCGATTTTCGTTGCCGCCATTTTTGAATTTGCCGGTGCCGTGCTGGCCGGCGGCCAGGTCACCAAGACCATTCGCAAGGGTATTATTGATGCCGATATTATTTCGGGTTCGCCCGACCTGTTGCTCTACGGCATGCTGGCCTCGCTGTTGGCGGCAGGTTTATGGCTGCTGATTGCCTCGCGCAACGGCTGGCCGGTTTCAACCACGCATTCTATCGTTGGTGCCATCGTGGGTTTTGCCATGGTGGGCGTGGGCATGGAAGCGGTCAAGTGGGACAAGATTGGTTTTATCGTCGCCAGCTGGGTGATTTCACCTGCACTGGCTGGTACCATGTCATTCATGCTGTTTCGCAGCGTGCAGAAACTGATTCTGAACAGGTCAGAACCGCTGAAGCAGGCAAAACGCTACGTGCCGTTCTATATCTTCCTGGCTGGTTTCATGATCGCGCTGGTGACTATGGTCAAAGGTCTCAAGCACGTCGGTCTCGATATTTCTACGGTTGAAAGTTATGGCCTGGCAGTGCTGATCGGCCTGATTATCATGGGTATTGGTCATTTCTTTATCCAGAGAATTGAAATTGATCCTGCGGCTGACCGTAATTTTCACTATGCCAATGTTGAAAAAGTCTTTGGTGTTTTGATGATTGTTACCGCCTGTGCCATGGCATTTGCACACGGTTCAAATGATGTGGCGAATGCCATCGGCCCGGTAGCGGCGGTTGTCAGTATTGTCAACAGCGGCGGTGAAGTGGCCGCTAAATCAGCCCTGCCCATCTGGGTATTGATGCTGGGTGGTGTCGGTATTGTGATTGGCCTGATGATGTACGGCCGCAAGGTGATCGCCACTGTTGGCAAGCAGATCACCGAGCTGACGCCAAGTCGCGGTTTTGCGGCAGAGCTGGCGGCAGCGACGACCGTGGTGCTGGCATCGGGTACCGGTATTCCGGTATCAACCACACATACGCTGGTTGGCGCTGTGTTAGGTGTGGGGCTGGCACGTGGCATGGCGGCGCTGAACCTGAACGTGATCCGCAATATTTTTATGTCATGGGTGATTACCCTGCCAGCGGGTGCGATACTTTCAATTATGTTCTTCTTTATGTTGAAGGGGATATTTGGTTAGTTAGCTTTCGCTCGATACTGAATTGAACGGCCTGGATTTTGCTTAGCGGGGTTCAGGCTGTTTTGGTTTCTCCAATATCGTAATGATGGGCTAAGAAGCATACCGAGATGACTGGTTTCTTTTGTTTTTAATAAAGAAAGCGTATATTTCCTGCATGTTCCTTTTCCCTGTTGCGTCATGTCATCCATACCTGCTGAACTAATTAAAGACCTGCCTGATGTATTGCAGGAGTCCGTCAGCCTGTACTGGCAGGACTGGTGTCAGGCCTGTGAATCTCAGGATTTATCTCTCGACATTTCCATTCCATTATCACGAGTTGGCCGCATCTGGGCGTGCAGTGAATTTGCCGCTCGTTTGTGTACGCGTAAACCCCATTTATTGAAATCCCTGTTAGAGAACGGACTGGAGGCTGATCTGGCTTTGCCTGATTACAAAGCACGCATTCAGGCGGCGATTGCCGAAGCGGGTGATGATGAAGTGATGATGACAGCCCTGCGCCTGCAGCGACAGAAAGAAATGCTGCGTATTGCCTGGCGTGATCTGGATGATATTGCACCAATAGAACAGATATTGTCTGAGTTGAGTGATTTTGCCGAGGCCATGGTTTCGGTGACGCTGGATTATCTGCATGACAGGGCGGTTGCGGTGATGGGTACACCGATGAGTGAAGCCGGTGAACCGCAGTCCATGCTGGTGCTGGGCATGGGCAAGCTGGGCGGGCGTGAGCTGAATTTTTCTTCGGATATTGACCTGATTTTTTTCTACCCGGAAGAAGGTGAGACCCAGGGTGGTCGGCGCCTGTCCAACCATGAATTCTTTTTGCGACTGGCGAGGAACCTGGTCAGGTTTTTGAATGAAACCACGATGGAGGGTTTTGTTTTCAGGGTGGATACGCGCCTGCGGCCCTACGGCGATAGTGGGCCGCTGGTGATGGGTTTTGCGGCGGCCGAGCAATATTACCAGTCGCAGGGGCGCGACTGGGAACGTTACGCCATGATCAAGGCGAAGGCGCTGGCGGGTGAGCAGGCGGATATCGATTATCTTGAGTCGATGTTGCGACCATTTATTTTCAGGCGTTATCTGGATTTCTCCGCGTTTGAATCGATCCGTGAAATGAAGTCGATGATTGAGGCGCAGGTGCAGCGTAAGGGCATTCAGGACAACGTCAAACTAGGGCGTGGCGGTATTCGTGAGATCGAATTTATCGGACAGACTTTCCAGTTATTGCGCGGTGGCCACGATGCGGTGTTGCAAATTCGTGGCATTGTGGCGGTGCTGGATTTGCTGGCAGAAATGAAGCTGCTGGAAAGTGATGAGGTTGAGCATTTGCAGCAGGCCTATCATTTTCTGCGTCGACTGGAAAACCGGATCCAGATGGATAAGGACATGCAGGCACACAACCTGCCGGTGGATGAGGTTGGCAGGCAAAGGCTGGCACTGGCCATGAATGAGCCGGACTGGGCAACGCTGGCGCCAAAGATTGAGCTGCACCGCAATAATGTCGATGCCGTTTTCCAGGTCATTATCTCGCGTGAAGAGGGCAGCGATGAAAAGCTAGAGGATAATGTGCTGGCGCTGAAATCCTACTGGGCGAATATTGCCGATAGTGAGGCCCTGCTGCAGTGGTTTTCCGAGAACGGGTTTGAAAATGCCGGGGAGGCGCTGAAAAAACTGGATATGTTCAGAGGGGATGCTCATATTCGCAATCTGTCCGAGCAGGCGACGCAGCGTTTGCTGAAATTACTGTCAAAACTGATACAGGTGATTTCGACTTATCCACATCCCACGGTACTGCTCGAACGCGTTCTGCAGATTCTTAATGCGGTTGCGGGTCGGCAGGTTTATATTAATTTATTGCTGGAATACCCGCAGGCCTGTAATCAGATGCTGTCGCTGTGTGCGGTTAGCGCATGGTTTGTACAGCAGTTGATGGCGCACCCGATTTTGCTGGATGAGTTGCTCGATGCCGGTGAGCTGTATCAGGTCAAGGATTATCAGGCTTTGGCACAGGAGCTGGAATATCTGCTTTCTTCGGTGCCGGAAGGTGATCTGGAACAGTATATGGATCGCCTGCGTCAGTTCAAAAATACCCAGGTGATGAAGACTGCGGTGCTGGATGTGAACCGGATTCTGGCGGTGACCGATGTCGGTGAAACCCTGAGCCACATTGCCGAGGTGATTCTGGTTAAGACCCTGCAACTGGCCTGGGATGAGGTCGAGCAGAGGCATGGTCGCCCGAGCTGCTTCGTTGATGATGAAAAAGTATTCCCCGGTATCGCCATTGTCGCTTATGGCAAGCTGGGCGGGTTGGAGCTGGGTTATGGCTCGGATCTCGATATTGTTTTTCTGCACGATAGCGCTGGTGAAAAACAGGTCACCGAGGGCAATGCGGCGGGTGATAAGGTGATTGATAATTCGACCTTTTTCAGCCGGGTTGCGCAGAAAGTGCTGCATATTCTGGGCGCGCGAATGTACGCGGGCCTGCTTTATGAGACCGATATCCGCCTGCGCCCAGAAGGCAAGTCTGGCCTGATGGTGAGCAGTTTGAAGGCTTTTGAGCAATATCAGCGTGAAATGGCCTGGACCTGGGAACATCAGGCGCTGATTCGGGCGCGGATTGTTGCCGGAAATGACCCTATTCGGCAGGAATTTGATAGAATTCGCCATTCGGTTCTGGCGGTGCAGCGGGAGCCGGAGGCTTTATGCCGCGATGTTGCCGAAATGCGCTATAAGATGCGCGATCATCTGGGCAGCAAAGATTCGGCCAGCTTTAATATCAAGCAGGATGCGGGCGGTATTGTTGATATCGAATTTATGGCGCAGGCGGGTGTTTTGCTGAAGGCTCGAGTCCAGAATAATTTGCTGGCCACTACATCGACACTCGATTTGCTGGGGCAGCTGGTTGAAGCCGGCTGGTTCACCGCCGAGGAGTCGGCGATGCTGGGCCAGGCTTACAGGGGTTATCGTGAGCAGGTAAACCGGCAGGCATTGCTGGTTGATTTGTCGCTGGATGAAAAAATCCTGTCGGCTTATCAGGCTAAGGTGACAGCCATCTGGCAGCGTTTGATGCCAGAGAAAGAACAGAAGCAATGACAGTATAAAGCTGTCGTTAATATTTAATAGTTTTTGGAGAGAAGCAAATGATACAAACCATGGACGACCGTGACGGCGTAATCTGGTTTGATGGTGAGATGGTGCCCTGGCGTGAGGCCAGGGTGCACGTGCTCACTCATACATTGCATTACGGCATGGGCGTATTCGAAGGCGTACGTGCCTACCAGACAGACAGGGGCGCGGCTATTTTTCGGCTTGAAGAACACACGCGTCGTCTGTTCGATTCCGCGCATATCATGCAAATGAAAATGCCGTTTGATAAGGCAACGATTAGCCAGGCGCAATGTGCAGCGGTCAGGGAAAACAACCTTGATACGGCTTACATCCGCCCGATGTGTTTTTATGGCTCGGAAGGCATGGGCCTGCGTGCCGATAACCTGAAAGTACACGTCATTATTGCAGCCTGGGAGTGGGGCGCTTATCTTGGCAAGGAAGCGCTGGAAAAAGGTATTCGTATTCGCACTTCTTCATACACCCGCCATCATGTCAACATCAGTATGTGCAAGGCCAAGGCGAACGGGCATTACATCAATTCCATGCTGGCGCTGCAGGAAGCACTGAGCTGTGGTTATGATGAGGCCATGCTGCTGGATAATGAAGGTTATGTCGCTGAAGGCAGTGGTGAGAATATTTTTGTGGTGCGTGATGGTGTGATCTACACACCGGATTTAACATCCGCGCTGAACGGTATTACTCGAAGCACGTTGTTCGAGCTGGCGAGTAGTCAGGGTATCGAGATTCGTGAAAAACGTATCACCCGTGATGAAGTTTATATCGCCGATGAAGTTTTCTTTACCGGCACGGCGGCAGAGGTGACACCGGTTCGGGAAGTAGATGACCGCACTATTGGTAACGGTGGGCGCGGCCCGATTACAGAAAAATTACAGACGATGTATTTCGATTTAGTGCATGGACGTCTGGATATGCACCCTGAATGGTTAACATTAGTTTAGTCATTTGTTAGAAAGTTTTGAACAGGAAATAATCAATGCCTAACCCTCATACTGTTGATCAGGAAAATCTTGATGTGCCGAATGAAACTATGGTGCATGAAGTTCACAGCAATGTCTTACCCATTCATTGCCCGATGCCGGGTTCAAGCCTGTGGAATTCACATCCACGGGTTTATATCCCGGTAGAGGAAACCGGCTCGGCCAAATGTCCGTATTGTGGTTGTGAATATATTCTCAAGGATGACTAAGAACTGATCATGCACGTTCAAATCCCTTCTTTTGAAAAGGCCAAAGTGCTGGTGGTTGGCGATCTTATGCTCGACCGTTACTGGCATGGTCCGACTTCACGTATTTCGCCAGAAGCGCCAGTGCCTGTGGTGCATGTCAATGAAATTGAAGAGCGCCCCGGCGGTGCCGGTAACGTCGCGTTAAATATTGCGATACTCGGTGCAAAGAGTACCGTGCTGGGTTTGACTGGTAATGATGATGCAGCCAGGGCTCTGGAAAAAATATTACAGGCATCGGGCGTAAATACCCGCTTTATAAAGCTTGAAGATAATCCTACGATAACCAAATTGCGCGTTATGAGTCGCCATCAGCAATTGATCCGTCTGGATTTTGAAGATGGTTTTATCGGTCAGGACTTGTCCGTCATGGAAGCTGAGTTTATCAGGCTGCTGGATGAACATGACGTGGTGGTTTGCTCGGACTATGGCAAGGGCAGTTTACGAAATATCCAGACGTTGATTGCCTTGTGCAGGGAAAAAAATATCCCGGTACTGATCGATCCCAAAGGCAATGACTTTGGCAAATACGCCGGTGCCAGTTTGATCACGCCTAACCTTTCTGAGTTTGAAGAAGTCGCGGGTCATTGTACGGATGAAGATGACCTGGTCGCAAAAGCAGAAAAAATTTGTGATGAAAATCAGCTTGCTGCCTTGCTGGTGACGCGAAGCGAGCACGGCATGAGTTTAATCGAGAGCAACAGGACGGTGACGCATTTACCAACGCGCGCGCGCGATGTTTATGACGTGACCGGTGCGGGTGATACCGTGATCTCGACACTGGCGGCGGCCCTGGCTGTCGGTCAGGATCTGCCACAGAGCACTGCGCTGGCGAACTTTGCTGCGGGTCTGGTGGTGGCTAAATCGGGCACGGCCAGTGTCACTGTGGAAGAATTGCAGCTGGCGAATCGTGAGTATTTTAAAGTTGAACGTGGTGTGCTGGATGAAGCGAGTTTATTCAAGGCCATGGATGCCTGCCGCGAACACGGCGAAACCATCGTCATGACCAATGGCTGTTTTGATATTTTGCACGCAGGTCATGTTACCTATTTGCAGCAGGCGCGTGAGCTGGGTGATCGCCTGGTGGTGGCTGTCAACATCGATGAAACCGTGAGTCGTTTGAAAGGCCCCGATCGCCCGGTCAATAATGTTGAATACAGAATGAAGATGCTGGCCGCACTGGAATGCGTGGACTGGGTTGTACCCTTTAGCGAAGATGAACCAACGCGCCTGATTTGTGAATCAAACCCTGACATTCTGGTTAAGGGGGGCGATAATGATCCGGATGTTATTCCGGGCGGTGACTGCGTTCGTGCGGCGGGCGGTCAGGTGAAAGTCCTGTCTTATGTGGATGGTGTCTCGACCACGGAAATTATTGGTTCCATCAGGGATAAAGGTTAACCCTTAAATGGCTATAGCCGTTTCAGTTGATGCGCTAATTGTTGGTGGTGGCATCGCGGGTTTGTGGACCCTGGCTCGCTTGAAGCAGGCGGGCTATAAGGCAGTTTTGCTCGAAGCGGATTCTTTGGGCGCGGGCCAGACCCGTTTTGCACAGGGTATTATCCATGGTGGTACCAAGTACGCGTTAACTGGAAAGATTACCGCATCTTCAGAAGCTGTTGCCGATATGCCTGCCTTATGGCGCAACTGTTTTGAAGGAAAAGGTGTGTTGGATTTGTCTAAAGCAACGCTGTTATCAGATGCGCATTATTTGTGGTCAACCTCCAGCTTAACCTCCAGAGTTTCCGGTTTTTTTGCCAGCAAGGTCATGCGTGCTCGTACCAATGAGCTCGATAAAACTGAAAGGCCTGAGCTGTTCAGGCACGCTGATTTCAAGGGGCAGATTTATGCGCTGGATGAACCGGTGTTCGATGCGATGAGCGTGGTGCGTGCGATTGCCGAGCCATTGATGGATTCAATCGTGGCGATTAAAGGAAATACCGTTAAATACGATAATGATGTTCTGTCCTTGCAAAGTCAGGATGATCAGGATTATGAATTTAGTTTTGAAAAAATCGTATTAACGGCGGGTCAGGGTAATGAAGCTCTATTGTCCGCGCTCGGCTTGCAGCAGCCAGAAATGCAATTACGACCTTTGAAGATGGTCATGCTACGTGGCGGGCTTTCCGATATGGTGTTTGCGCACTGTATGGGCGGAAGTGTTAACCCAAGAATTACCATTACTTCTAACCGTGATCAGCACGGTGCAGTGGTCTGGTATCTGGGAGGTCAACTGGCAGAAGAGGGTGTTGAGCGTTCTGATGCTGAACAGATTGAACAGGCAAAAGCAGAATTAGCAGAATTAATTCCGTGGCTGGACCAGTCAAAATGCCAGTGGGCAACTTTGGATATTGACCGCGCTGAAGTGAAAAAGCCGGGAACAAAACGCCCGGATACCTTTTTTATAGAGCAACGTGGTAAGGTGATCACCGCATGGCCGACAAAAATGGCATTGTCGCCACTGATGGCTGAGCATGTGCTTGAAATGATTAATAATGAAAAAATTCCCTGTGTAGAAGAAACTGGTTTGCCTGTATGGCCAGGGCCTGATTTTGCATATTTGCCGTGGAATGAAGAAACAAGGTGGTCAATGTGATGGATTTAAGGGCCCTGGGCTCAACGGGGATAGATGTTAGTGTGCTGGGTTTGGGGACGGTCAAGTTTGGCCGTAATGAACAGGTAAAGTATCCACATGAATTTAAAATCCCTAATGACAAGGATGTCATGCGGGTGCTGGATTTAGCATGGTCTCTGGGAATTAATTTTATCGATACGGCGCCCGCCTACGGCACCAGTGAGGAGCGACTGGGTAAGTTATTGGGGCAACGCCATGACTGGATTATCGAGACCAAGGTAGGTGAGATTTTTGAGAATGGGCAATCGCATTTTGATTTTTCTGCGGCGCATACACGTGAAAGTGTCGAAGATAGCCTGAGAAAATTACGCCGCGATTATCTTGATGTTGTGCTGGTACACTCTAGCGGTGATGATATGAATATCATCCATCATCAGGATGCTTTGGCAGAACTCGATAAGTTGAAGCAAAAAGGGCTGATCAGGGCATTTGGCATGTCGACCAAGACAGTCGAAGGCGGTTTATGGGTGGTCGAAAATTGTGATGTGGTCATGGCGACCTGCAATCTTGAACATAATGAAGAGCAGCCGGTTCTGGATAGAGCCAGAGAATTAAATAAAGGCGTGGTTGTGAAAAAAGGCCTGCTGAGTGGCCATGCCAAAGTAGCGGCGGGTGGTTCTGGCATAGAGCGATCATTCGAGCACGTATTGAGCCAGCCTGCCGTGAGCAGCATGATTGTGGGTACCATTAATACAAACCATCTTCGAAAAAATGTGGAAATTGCACAGCAATACAGCGCTGTTTCTGAGTAGCCCATGTCTGAGCAGCCAAGACGCTATCTGATTGTTGGCCCTTCCTGGGTAGGCGATATGGTCATGGCGCAATCGCTGTTTATCACACTAAAAAAACTTTATCCTGATTGTATTATCGATGTGGTTGCCCCTGAATGGTCGTTGCCCATTCTTGAGCGGATGCCGCAGGTGAATCGGGGTATTGCTTTAGCTGTTAAGCATGGCGAATTTTCCCTACTCAAGCGAATAAAAACAGGTTTATCTCTACGGGAAAAGGGATACACACATTCAATCATACTACCGCGTTCCTGGAAATCAGCCCTGGTTCCCTTTTTTGCCAGAGCAAAAACGCGTACAGGATATCGAGGAGAGATGCGTTATGGCTTACTCAATGATATTCGGCAGTTAGATAAAAATATTCTTAAGCAAACAGTGCAGCGTTATGTGGCGCATGCGTATGAAGCAGACTTGAATCAGGCTCCTGAAATACCGTTTCCAGAATTAGAGGTGGATACGGGTAATCGTGAGCGATTGATTAAAAAACTTGGTTTAGATATGTCTCGGCCTGTCATTGCTATGATGCCAGGTGCAGAATATGGGCCAGCTAAACAATGGCCTGAAAAATATTATAAAGAACTGGCCAGGCTGTTGATAGATAAAGGATATCAAGTATGGGTGGTTGGTTCTGCGAAGGAAAAAGTACTGGGCCAGACTATTGCTGAAGGATTGGGCAAATATGCAATTAATCTTAGTGGTGAAACTGAGCTAGTTGATGCGATTGATTTATTGTCATGTGCAGAGCAGGCGGTCAGTAACGATTCAGGTCTGATGCACGTAGCTGCCGCTACAGGAATAAAGGTGAATGCTATATATGGTTCATCAACGCCAGACTACACGCCGCCTTTAACAGATAATGCAGTAATTTATTATAAAGCACTTAACTGTAGCCCATGTTTTAAACGAGTGTGCCCACTTGGTACTACTGATTGTCTAAAGAATATTGAATCTGACAGCATATATGGAAATATAATCAGTTGATATTTTCTAGATAAATATAAGCTGAGTGCAGGGTTAAAATTTAATGTTATTTAATTCATATGAGTTTATATTCCTATTTCTGCCTATTTGTCTTTTAGGCTACATTGCGATGTGGAAATATGGCTCACGTAGACTTTCCCTTGTATGGTTGATAGCAGCTTCTCTGTTTTTTTATGGTTGGTGGAATCCTGCGTATTTAGGCCTGATATTAGGCTCAATGCTTTTTAATTATTCAATTGGTCTGGTGCTATCGAGTAATCAGGCGTCTAATAAACGTTCAGTTTTACTCGTTGGTATAACGTCAAATATTTTATTGCTGGGGTATTATAAGTACGCCAATTTTTTTGTGGACAATATTAATTATGCTTTGAGTATTAACTGGAACGTAGAGCATATTATCCTACCATTAGCGATTTCTTTTTTTACATTTCAGCAAGTAACTTATCTGGTAGATGCATACCGAGGTCAGACACGCGAATATAATTTTTTGCAATATGCATTATTTGTGAGTTTTTTTCCACAATTAATAGCAGGGCCCATTGTTCACCATAGAGAAATGATGCCGCAATTTTCTAAACAGGATGGGTTTACTTTTAAGTATAAATATATAGCAGTTGGGCTTTCTGTGTTTTTTATAGGGCTATTTAAAAAAGTAGTGCTTGCAGATTCTTTATCACCTTATTCAGTCGAAGTGTTTTCTGCCGTGTCAAATGGAAGCTTGCTGAGTTTTTTTGAGGCATGGAAAGGAATTCTGGCGTATACCTTTCAATTATATTTTGATTTCTCTGGTTATTCTGATATGGCTGTTGGAGCAGCATTTATGTTTGGGATTCGTTTGCCACTGAACTTTAATTCTCCATATAAAGCATTTAGTATTATTGAGTTTTGGCAGCGTTGGCACATGACCTTGTCTAGGTTTTTGAAAGACTATCTCTATATTCCGTTAGGTGGTAATAGGAGAGGAAAGCTAAGACGACATGTTAATCTAATGATAACAATGTTGATTGGAGGATTGTGGCATGGGGCAGGCTGGACGTTTGTTATATGGGGTGGGTTGCATGGTGCTTATCTTGTTATTAACCATGCATGGAGAAACCTAAAAAGCATTGTTAGTATTTCCGATTCAAATAGGTTTTATTGCTATGGCGCAAGAATAATTACTTTTTTGGCAGTAGCATTTGCCTGGGTGTATTTTAGGGCTGAGAACGTTGATGCAGCTAATTTGCTAACAAAAGGACTGCTAGGTATAGGCGGGGTTGTTTGGCCAGAAGAAGCAAGACATCAATTAGGTGTGTTTGCTGAATTATTTTCTGACTGGGGCATGAGGTATCAGTATTTGCAATACTTTAATGGTATGGAGCATATGGCGTTGATCGGGATTTTTCTGGCCTCAGTTTTTATGATGCCTAACTCACAGCAGATATTTCACATGCATTCAGCGGTAATAGATCCACCTAAGCCAGGTAAGTTGATGTGGCAACCAAATAAAAGATGGGCAACACTTATAATATTAATTGCAGTTGCTTCTATATTGAAGCTAGGCGAAGTTTCAGAATTTCTTTATTTTCAGTTTTAGATGGGGAAATTGTAAAAAATGAAGAGCTATTCTCTTTTTCTCTTATCGGGCATATCTTCAGTTTTATTAGCTGTATCAGTGTTTAACTGGATAATTAATCCTTACGATGTATTTGATTCGCCAGTAATTCAAGGTCTGAATGAATATAAATCTGAGACAGGCCGTTATGCGCGTTTGAGTAAGTTTTATCAGGTTGAGAGAGTAAAGCCTGATGTTATTCTGTTGGCTACATCCAGAGGAATGGTGGTTCCCGATGAATATTTTTCTACAGAGGATATGACGGGGTTTAATTTCTCAATGCCAAGTGCGTCTATTTACGAGTTGTATAGAGCAATGCAACATGCGCATGCAATTAAACCGCTGAAAAGAGTTGTTATTGGAATAGATGAAGAATTTGTCAATGGGGTACAGCCTAATTTTTCAGAAGGCAGAGTGATTGTTAATTATAATGGGGATATAAATGTATCAAAATGGATTCAGAGAATTAAGGATGTGTTTTTGAGTCTATTAAGTATCAATGCTTTTCGTTCAAGTGTGAGCACGATTAAGAAACAAAAAGAAAGTCCTTCGTTAATTGGTTACAAGCAGCATTATATTTCTAGAGTTGTTCGCGCAGGTGGACATCGTCAGATGTTCAGAAAAATGGAGTCCAGTGTTTTTTACAGCCACGATATAAATAACCATGGTTGTGACAAAAAGCTGATGGAGAATAAAAGCATGCCTAGTGTAAATATTTATTTTGAAAAAATAATAGATCTTGCTTATAAAGAAAATATTGACTTACATGTGTATTTTTCACCGATTCATGCTCGTTTGTATGAAGTAAAACACATGATAGGTAAATGGCCGTGCATGGAGAAAACAAAGCAAGATGTTGTTAATGTTGTTGAGTATAAAGCAAAACAGTATGGAAGGATGTCTTATCCGGTATGGGATTTCTCGGGTTATAACGCTATCACAATGGAAGCTGTGCCTGAGAAGGACGACAGCTTAAGTATGATGACCTGGTATTTTGAAGGGTCTCATTACACCCGTGATACAGCAAATTGTATTTTTAGTAATATGTTTAACAAAAAAGATATGTGTGTGAATTTCGGAATTAAATTGACGTCGGCTGATTTGGATAAACATCTATATGATATCAGGTCTAACCGAAAAACGTATATTAAGCATTATAATGAAGACATAAATGAAATAGGATCTATGCTTGATAGCGTTGTTCGTTAGGTTGTTTTTTTATTACGATTAGATGGAAAGATATGAATTTATTTCTTATTCATCCATTTTGATTTTACTTTGGTTATTTCATCTTCAGGGAAGAAGTGAGTAAAGTATTTTGAGTTGCACATTTTATCAAGGTATTCATCAGGCAGCTTAACGTTTGTCTGAAAATCCTTATATGCCTGGTAATAATCTTTTACAGAACTAATGTTTGACCTGTTTATTTTAAAAGCATCCATGTTGAGGAATTCTTTTATTAAGGACTCTTTTTTGGTGTCGATGAGGTCGAATCGCATTATAAGTAAATCAACATTGTT
Organism: Gammaproteobacteria bacterium; assembly: GCA_026196545.1. GTDB lineage: Bacteria > Pseudomonadota > Gammaproteobacteria > SZUA-229 > SZUA-229 > LH-M37. The sequence goes on along the minus strand of JAPHSZ010000008.1, from coordinate 5,682 downwards.
TCTTGAAAACTCTATATGACCCTCTGCTGGAAAAGGGTTGCTGTATACATCTATATTGAAGTGTTTGTTTATGTTTTCATCAAACCATTTTAATGGTAGTTCGTGAGTATAATTATCCAGAAACTTTTCCTTTAGTTTGTTTGTTGTATATGATGACTCATTGAATGTTATGCCTACAAAGTCTTCAAACAATTGAAAAAAGTCTGATACGTTTCTGCTGATTGGTTCGCGTATGAGTGATATTATTTTTATTGGCCTGTTGTTAGTGGATAAGTGTTGAAGCTCCATTGACATCCAGTTGTCATCACCAATGTGATGAGCATGGGCCACAGCGCCTGAGTATTGCTCGGTTAGAGAGCTAAAGATAGAGGATGAGGCAACCTTTCCCATTTGAAAGATAAAAACAGGTGTTTTTTTATTTAGTTTTTTTCTGAAAAAATATCGTTTGACAGATTTTCGAAGGTTTTTCCCAAATAATCTAAATATTTTATAGGCTTGTGTAGATTTGATGTTCATGTTTATTTAAATTAAGTTATCTAAATTCGTATTTTCTCTGATTTATGCCTTTTTTGCAGTAAAATCTATTTTCTGACTGGGTCTCTCTCATGATGGCTAAATTGCCATCAGATTGACTATAACCTCTTTTATGGTAAAGATGATATTGTTTTGCGCTGAATTTTATATTTTTTATATTTATGTTTATTTTTTTAAGTCGCCATTCAATATCGCTGTCCTCGCCAATACCAGCCATTTTATAATCTTCATTAAAACCATTTATCTTAAATATATCTTCTTTATGAACAGACATGTTACAACCTAATAGTCCAATTTTTCTGTTTTCAGTAAATGGCTGTAATATCGAAAGAGGTAGTCCCAGTGGGTAGTCATTGGTTTTGTTACGTATGAAGCTAAGCATATTTAAGATATACCAAATCGGATTGTTTAGTTGCGAAAGCGATATTTTCTCACAACGGATTTTTCTTGATGTGTTTTCATCTAATTCTACACGTCTTCCAGTACATGCTATGCCGGGTTTTATATATTTCTGATGAGACTTCACAAAGTTGCTGTGTGGCAAACAGTCGCCATCAATGAGTATTAAATGATTAGATGAACTTGATAGAATTGCTCGATTCAGTGCTCTATTCTTACGAAAGCCGTTATCCTTCTGTGTTAAATGCTTGATGCTTTTGAAGTGTTCCTGTTGTGTAATATATGATTTAATTTCACTGCTCTCACCATCTTCAGACACAATAACTTCAAAATTGTCTACTGTTTGTGCTTTAAGGCTCCTTAGAATAAGGTTAAGTGACTCAACGTCTTTGTAGACGGATATGATAATGCTCGATTTTATAAAGCCTAGATCATTTGACATGGTGTTATTGTGATAGTTTCATGGCGATTTCAGAAGATACCTTATTGATGTCAATGGACAGCATGCCTTTGTTATCGTCAAGGCTGAATGCGATTCTATTTGTATCTTCGTTAATGGTTTCCCACCTCAGCAATGTTGCTGATTTTCTCTTTGGATAAAATGCTGCTGTTTTAATGTTTAATGCACCAGCAAGGTGAAGCGTACCTGTGGAACCGCTAATGAACATGTTAGCGATAGATAAGAGTTTTGCGTATTCTATTATCCCCTGATTTGAGTAGTGTATAATGTGGTTGCAGTTTTGTATTTGCTCTGAAAGCCGTTGAGCTATCGTTTCTTCATTAGGGCCTGCTGTTAATACGAAAAAAAGTGAATCGTCCTCTGCAAGGGCGGTGATAAGTTCTGCATACTGCTCTATTGACAAGTTGCTTGCCGAGCCACCACTCCCAGCATGAACAAAGACAAGACTTGCCTTCTTTTCGATATTATTTTTTTTATAAAAAACATCTTTGATAGTCTGAGTTTCTTGTTCGGGAAATTTAAGTAGTGGTGGTGTTAGCGAGTAACTTATTTTTATGTTAAAATAGTTTGCCATAAATATTGCCAGCTCAGTATTGTACTCATACTCCGGTTTTTCTGAACGAGAGCGCCGTTGCGTCAAAGTGTGATTATAAAAAATCTGATCGATTCTTGATGCGGGTGCGAAACGATGCTTAATCCTGGCTAAAAATAGTGTGAGAGCAATTCGCGGTGTTGAGTGAAGGTTGAGAACAGTGTCAATTTTTTTAGATTTTATCTTTGATGTTGTTTTCAACAGGCCATAAAATCCTTCTTGCTCATTATCGATAATGATTTTATCTATCCACGGGCAAATCATAGCCATAGGTTTTGTATATTCAGGTACTAAGGCATATATGGTCGATTCTGGAAACGCCTGCTTTACTAGCTGAAAAGCTGGCCAAGCCAGCATGAAGTCTCCAAGCTTGTCATTGCGAATTATTAGAATATTTTTTGGCAATGCAGGCATGTTTAGTGTTTTATCTGTTTTTCTAGCAGCATTTGTAACTTTTCGAAGTGCTGCTCATTATTAAATACTGTGTCCGCTTTTTGTTTTCCAGCTATGGCAAGTTGTTGTCGTTTTTCTTTATCTTTAAATAGTAAAGTTATTTGTTTTTCAAGATCATCGACGTTTTTAGGCTCGAACAGTAAGCCGGTTTCGTCATGATCAATGATTTCTGGAACTCCACCTGCATTGCTACCGATTACTGCAATACTGCAGCGCATGGCTTCGGGAAGTACCAGCCCAAAGGTTTCCATGTAGGTCGCAAGTAATACGCAGTCACAGAGTTGCATGATCTCCTGAGGTTTTTCTACAAAGTCCATGAATATGATGTGCTGAGAAATGTCGTAGTCCTGAGCCAGCTGTTTTAGCTCATTTCTATAACCTGTTTCCATTTCATGACCAACAATAATGGCGTTCAGATTAATATTTTTTTGTTTTGCCTGAGCGATAGCTTTGATTAGAAGATGTTGGCCTTTCTGATCTTCCAGTCGACCAAACAGGCCAACAACGAAGTCATTCTTATCAAGGCCAAGTTGACCACGCCTGTCGGCTATCTCCTGGGGGGTAACAGGCTGATCTGGTTCAGCAACGCCGTAGTAGAGCGTTTCAACGTGGTTGCCAGCACCATCACCCAGCATTTGCGTACAGCAATCTCTTAATTGATGGGTGATCGCTAGCATTAAACTCATTTCTTTATACAGGAAGCGATGGTAGAAATCGGTCTTCATGCGTGTGATCTGCATCTGGCGAGTGTAAACCATGGCAGGTTTTTTCTTTGAAATTTTTATGGACAGTGATACCAGCGGAAGATCTTTGCCCCAATGCATGTGTATTACATCGGCATTGAATTCGTCAATGATGTGCGCAAGTTTGTGTGCACTGATTATTGGTAATGGCCTGAAAGATGGCTTCAGGTGTCTGATGCTAATGTTGTTTTGCTGTAGTCGCTCATTGAGCATGGCGTCAGCAGAAGTGATAAAAAGCACATCATTGTTTTTTGATAGTTGAACTGTGCTACGTAAGGCATATAGCTCAAGTCCGCCGAGTGACTCAGAAAGGCAAAGGCTGATTACTTTCATTGTACGCCTTTGCCTGTTTTCTCAGTCTCAATTTTTTCCAGTTGCTCCTCGCAGGCCGATAGCATGGCATTGACTGAAATTGCAGCGATACCCAGGCCTGGCTGCTCCGTGCATTCAGATCTCAAAATATTGAAACGATCACTCGACATATAGGGGCCGCAGTCAGCGGGGTCCTTATTGGAAAACATTGCTACAGTGCGCGTGTTGACGGCAGCGGCGATATGCATTGGGCCGGTATCAGGTGATACGAATAAATTAGCGCGATGAATCAAGGCCTTGTATCGTTCAAAGCTGGGAACAGATTCAATCAGCTGGATTTTGTTGTTGCTGAGTTTGACGATTTTATTACCCAGGGACTTCTCAGCAGGCAACAGTGCCATAATAATTTTAATACGATGATTTTTTGAAAAATCAGAAGACAGCAATTTTTCTGCAAGCTCGGCATAATTTTGTGCAGGCCAGAGTTTTCTTTTCCTGGCTTTACGCTTGCGAAGCCCTAAGCGTGAGTAACCGCTAAAGGTGGGGTGCATCATGATCACAGTGTCGTCTTTTTCGATGCCAATTTTTTTCAGCTCATCACCAAGTTGCGCGATAGCATCATCAGGCACGGGCAGATTAACCGGGATGTCATTAATTTTCTGACCGCTGGCCTGTTCGATCAGGTTGAGGTAATGACGTGCACAATGCGTGGGTGGCCCAAGGTGTGTCTGAAAATATTTTTCACCCTGACAGGCATCTAACAGGCTGGCGATGCTGGGGTTTGTGTCAAGGCAGAAAGCCATATCGAATTTAGCTTCTTCGATCTTTTTTATTAATTTCTTTTTGACGTGTCTTGACTTAAAGCCGAGGCCATAGCGGCTCCACACCCAGATAGCTTCGACTCTTTCATGAAAGCCCTTGAGTAGGCGGCTACCCTCGGGGCTTGCAATGATGGTTATTTTTGCGTCGGGGTATAAGTTCAAAAGAGCTGTGATGGCAGAGGTGGCCATTACGGTATCTCCAACACGCCCATTCCTGATAACAAGGATTTTCATGTGTTGATGCCCTTATCCTGCTTGCGTTTAATAATAACTTTACTGTACTTGATAAAGACATGCATACAGGAAAGGGAAGCGACCAGTATGCCGGCAAAGCCATCGAGGAAGCCGCGTTTGATGAAATATGTTTTTATAAAAATCCAGAAAGCATGCGTGAAAGGACTAATGATAGATGCTCGTTTATTTTTCCTGATGATTTCATCGGCGCCAATCTCGGTAAATTTATCGATAGTCTGTATATGATCAGAAAGAGTATCAAAGGAGTAATGTTGAATATCACCTTTGAGTTTTACAATGTTATTGCCATCGGTGATGACCCTGTCATGCGGATTGGTGCCGCCCCAGTGTGCTGTATTTTTGTTGAACAGGCGGGTCTTGATGTCTGGGTACCAGCAGTAATTCAGCCAGCGATAAATGTAGAACGTTTTTCTTGCCATGCAGTACGCATCAGCATCTGTTTCATCAAGCTGATCTTTGATGGTAAGAATAGACTGTTGCAGTTCTTCGGTGAGGCGCTCATCACAATCAAGACTGATAACCCAGTCGTGCGAAGCCTTTTCGACAGCCAGGTTTTTCTGTTCAATATGCCCCATGAATTTCTGGTGAAATATTTTACCGGTGTATTTCTCGGCGATTTTTAAGGTGTTGTCGCTGCTGAGTGAGTCAATAATAATAATTTCATCAGCAACGGGCAGCAGGCTCTTCAGGCAGCCTTCAATTTTTTTCTCTTCGTTATAAGAGATAATGCACGCACTGATTTTTGCCATGATGAATTATTAGCTTATATAATGCTCTTAAAATATTCGATGGTTTTCTTCAGGCCTTCATCAAGCACGATGCCAGGCTCCCAGCCCAGTTCTTTTTTGGCGAGTGTAATGTCCGGTTTGCGCTTGGTTGGGTCATCGGCTGGCAGGGGAAGGTAGCTAACTTGTGCGTCAGGGTTGATCATCTGCAGGGTTTTTTCAGCCAGTTCCTTAACCGTGAATTCACCGGGATTGCCCAGGTTTACCGGGCCGGTAAAGTCTTCGCTGGCCATCAGTCGAATAAAACCTTCGACCAGGTCATCGACGTAACAGAAAGAACGGGTCTGTGAGCCATCGCCATAAACCGTCAGGGGCTCTCCTTTTAAAG